>JANKMX010000003.1:56595-68220 GCA_024649995.1 Gudongella sp.
CTCCAATTACCTGCAAGATAATCGATGACAAAGTTCTTCCTAGAATTTGGACTTTTGGTTTTATGGGGAGGGTTCTTTGTATCCACATATTTGTTCCTTCTCTTGAAAAAGTCGTAGCTCCCAATGAGTTCAAAATTCCAAATGAACCAATAACTCCAATGGATCCCAGTACAAGTATTTCCCTGCTATCTAGTATCATTTCCTTCATGGGTTCATATGCCTCTCCTCCAGTGAGCATGGATATTGCCAATAGGACAGGTAGAATTATAACCCCACCAACAGAATTCATAAGGTATACTGGTGTCTTGAAAACCATCAGCAGCTCTTTCCTGGCCATGGTCAGAATGGGATTCATGGACTTTATTCTGGTGGCTGAATCTGTTTTTCCTCCTCTTCCCTTCCCAGCTGTAACCTCAATGTTTCCAATGAGTCCCTCAAAGAATATCCTTTCTGCCAGAGTCATCATGAGCAAGAATCCAGCTGCACCAGAGCCAACAAACAGCAATAGATTGAAAAGACCAGTGGCGGTTAAACCATTGGTTAATGCCAGGGCACCCCACATAGCGGTCGGAAATGCCATACCAGCTCTATTAAGCAAGAAATTTGCATCCCTGGCCAGATTAAACATAAAGTCTTCACTATCCACAAGGTTTTGAGATGTCATCTGATTTATCTTCAGCTGCACAAAAATGACGAATATAATAAATAATACAGCTGATATTGTTCTTATAAGATCCTTCTTCCCTTTTATATTTGTGTATTTCATAAATATCATTATTAGCACAGATGATACAACCAAAGGAAACATCGGCAAGGAAAGCACAGCTATAAAGCTAATTATCCAATAGCCTAGTCCCTCATTACCAGATCTGCCATATATTATTATAAAGGGCAGTATTATCGGAAAACTTGTCAGGTATTCACTAACCATCAATGAAACAAATTTTGAACCGATAATATATGATGGCTTTATTGGAAGAGGTACAAGTTGGGGCAGGTCATTGGAAAAGTAGTATTTACTCATGACATACATTATCCCCAATACCAGAACAATCATCTGGGCTGCCATAAATCCCATGTGAAGAAAGTATGTCTGTTGACCAATTTGTCTGAATGCATCGTAAAAGGAATCCAGACCCCTTACCAATAGAACATAGGATGGCAGAAGCGACAATAATGCCAGGCCAATCATTGCCATAGGTAGGACCTTCTTCTTGTTTTTTATGTTGTAAATTAGAGAAGAAAGTCCGAAGGTGATATTCAAGTCGGTTTTAATCAAGGACATTAATTTATTATTCATTTTCAGTCAGCTCCAGAAATATGTTTTCAAGTGACTCCTTTTCCTGAGCAGTTCTTCTAAGCTCCTCCATGCTTCCCATTGCAATGATCTTGCCCTTGTTTATAATTGCTATCTTGTCACAAAGCTTTTCTGCAACCTCCATGACATGGGTTGAAAAGAAAACTGATTTTCCATCATTGCACATATTCCTCATTATTTCCTTAAGATTGAAGGAGGACTTAGGATCAAGTCCCACCATTGGCTCATCAAGAATGAACAGATCTGGATTGCTCATTAGTGCTGATGTCAATACCAGTTTCTGTTTCATCCCATGTGAATAGCTACTTATGATATCACCAAGAGCATCCTCTATGTTGAATATGCTGGTGTACTGTTTTATTTTTTCAGTTCTTTCCTCAGCTGCTATGTCATACATATCCCCAATAAAGTTCAGGTACTCAAATCCGGTTAGCCTATCATAAATTTCGGGATTATCTGGTACATAGCTAATCCTGGACTTGGCCCTCATTGGCTCTTCCCATACATTGATACCGTCCAGTATTATCTTCCCATTGTCAGGCTTCAACAAACCTACAATCATTTTTATTGTAGTTGTTTTCCCTGCTCCATTTGGTCCCAGAAATCCAAAGATTTCACCGTTCTCAATCTCCAGACTAATGTCTTCTACGGCTTTTATATCACCCTTATTGTAAGACTTTGTCAAACCCTCAATTTTTAACATTTCACACCTCCAACAATTTATTACAAATATAGCTTAACATAAAAATTAATTAATGGCAGCAAAAAGGTGGGAGCAATGTCCCACCTTAAAGATTTAAATCTCTTCAACTACCTTTGAAAATTCCTTCTCCACAAAATCTGTAGGTATTCTTTTGTCAAACATCTTTCCTTCATCAACAACCGCTAACCTTGCCTTTCCGTCATCAAATGCAAAGCCCTCCGTGTAGAGAATCTCCTTGCCATAGATTGGCCAGTAGGTTGCTTCTTTGAACTTAAACAGATCAGTATACTCAGGTACTGATTTTGATACCTGCTCGGTCAACTCATCAACCTTCTTGTATCTTGAAGTCCTACCGAGTATATACATCATCTCGTTCACTACTTCCCAGTTGGAGTATCCTGTCAATGGAGGTATTGCAGTGTAAGTCCTCTGGATTCTTCTCTCCGAGTTGGTGATTGAACCTGTAGACTCAGCATAACTCACCGCAGGCAGTACAACATCAGCCTTTTCACCTGTCGGTGTCACATACAGGTCGTGTACGGCAAGGAAATCAAGGTTTTCAAGATACTCAAGCGGAATGTCCTCTCCAAATACCAAGAGTCCCTTGATAGTTCCTTCATTTATTCCCTTTACAATATCCATGCTTGGCTTATTAATTCCAAGGTCTGCCAAGCCCTGACTGTTGTTCTTTGGCTTTAGCTGGATTATACCTCTTCTTGGCTTACCAACCTTTCCTGCAACAACTGCAATGTTTGCAAGAATCTTTGCTGCCTCACTAGTAAGAAGGTTTTCATCAAATATTATCATTGAAGTCTTTGACTCAAGGTAGATTTCAGCTATATCTACTGCAGCATTTCTTGGTTTGAAATCAGCAAGACTTTCCTTGAGCTCCTGATATCCCACTACATTTTTAGGCTCTTCAATCTTGTCCAATACCACCTTTAATATGCCCTTAAGCAGATCAAGATTGTTGTCAGGACATATCATGGCTTCAGTCCAGTCATTGATCTGGTCGTAGCCCTCATTTACTACAACCAGTCTGGCACCCTTATCAACCGCCTTTTTAACCTTTAGGGCTGCAATTGTGTGGTCCTTCATCATGTGTGCGCCAGCTACAAGAATAAATTCTGCATGTTCTATTTCACTGAAGGTGCTGGTTGATGCATCGTAACCAAGAACCTCCTCAATTCCTCCATAGTTTCTGTTGAAGGAGGTAATATTGTCAGTTCCCAGGAATTTTTGTGCGAATTCCTTGGCTATGAATATCTCTTCATTGGTATATCTATCAGAAATTGCTACTGCAACAGCTTCTGGTCCGTATTGAAGCTTAAGGGACTGCATTGTCTTGGCTGTCATTCTCAAGCCTTCATCCCAGGAAGCATTGCCTAGTTCACCATTCTCTCTTCTAACAAGAGGCTTGGCCAATCTGGTTTTCTGGTTCGCCTGATTATAACCAAATCTCCCCTTAACACAGAGTAGTCCCTTATCAACATCTGAATCCTTGTCTGGTATTGCCCTGTATAGCATATCTCCATTTGTCTCGAGGTCAATGTTGCAGCCCACTGAACAGAAGGAGCAAATTGTCCTGGTAGTTTCAGTTTCCACAGGCACAGACTTGTCTATTTGAAGTCTTTCCTGTATGGCTCCTACGGGACAAACGCTGACACATTGTCCACAAGCTATACATCCTGTTTCTCCAAGCTTAAGATCCAATGCTGGTTTTACAATTGTATCAAAACCTCTCTCAACAAGTCCAAGGGCACCATTGTCCATAACCTGATCGCAGACTCTAACGCAAAGACCACAAAGAACACATTTGTCTGTGTTTCTAATTATGAATGGATGACTGTCGTCGTCTTCTCTATAGTGAACCTCCCCATCAAATTTCTCAGGCTTAACATCGTACTCGTTGGCATAATTGTACAGCTTACATTCAAATACGTCATGGCATCCACATTCAAGGCACCTCATGGCGTCCTTGACAGCATCCTCTTCCGAGAATCCCTTGTTGACTTCCCTGAAGTTATGCTTTCTTTCCTCAGGTGATAGATGAGGCATCGATGACCTGTACTCCTTCTTTCTGTCGCTGTAATGCTCACTTGTCAAGTGGGTTCTTTCAACTACATAAGGTCTTCTGTATGGAATAACATGACCTTCCAGATATGAATTTATTACCCCAACAGCTCTTTTGGCATCTCCAATTGCCTTGATTGCAATGTTTGCTCCTTCGTTTATAACGTCTCCTCCAGCAAATATTCCTTCTACATTTGTCTGGTAGCTGTTTTCATCTACTGCTATGGTTCCCCACTTTGTCTTCTCCAGAATTTCAAAGCCTTCAAGAGCTGACTGTTGGCCAATGGCCCCTATAACCATATCCACATCAATATATTCAATTTCGCCCTCTATTGGGATTGGTCTTCTTCTTCCTGAGGCATCCTCTTCTCCAAGCTCCATCTTCTGAAGCTTAACTTTTGCAGCTCTTCCATTTTCCTCAATAATCTCCAATGGAGAAACCAGGAACTTAAACTTCACTCCCTCTTCCTTGGCTTCCTTGATTTCTATCAATTCAGCTGGCATCTCAGCCTCTGTTCTTCTATACAATACATATACTTCCTTGGCTCCTAGTCTAACTGCAGTACGGCAGGCATCCATTGCAGTGTTTCCACCACCAACAACCGCAACTCTCTCACCAATCCTCATATCCTCGTTTACCGTAGCTTTTCTCAAAAAGTCAATTCCACCTATAACTCCCGGAAGGTCTTCTCCTTCAAGTCTTAGTGGTGTACTCTTCCATGCTCCAACTGATATGTAGCAAGCATCAAAATTATTTTGAATGTAGGATATGTCCAACTGCTCTCCTACCTTAACATTGTTGACAAATCTGGTTCCCATCTTTTCAATGATAGCTACCTCCTGGTCAATCACACTACCTGGAAGTCTGTATTCTGGAATGCCATATCTTAGCATACCACCCATTTCAGGCATCTGCTCATATATTGTCGTATGGTGACCAGCTACATTGAGGAAGTAGGCTGCTGAAAGTCCCCCTGGGCCTCCACCCACAATTGCAATTCTCTTGCCTGTAGACTCCCCTAGCTCAGGTATGAATACATTGTCACTTGCCAAGTCTATGTCTGCAAGGAACGATTTTAGGTATGCAATAGAAATCGGTTCTTCCACAAGCTCTCTTCTGCAAGCATCCTCGCAGGGATGTGGACAAACTCTTCCTATGCATGCTGGAAGCGGTAGCTGCTCCTTGATAAGCTTAAGACCTTCCCTGTATTCCATATTGGCAGCAAGTCCAACGTAGCCCTGGCAATCAGTATATCCCGGACAAGCCAATACACACGGTGGCCTACAGTCACCCACGTGATCTGAAAGAAGCAGTTCAAGAGCTGTCTTCCTTGAGCTTTTTACCCTATCAGTGTTCGTGTTTATTATCATTCCATCAGATGCCATTGTGGCACATGATCTTAAAAGCTTTGGTACTCCCTCAACCTCTACGACGCACATGCCGCATGATCCGTATATCTCTACCCTTTCATCAAAGCACATGGTAGGGATATCAATTTTGTTTTCTCTTGCAATGTCAAGTATCGTTTGACCTGCATTACCTTTTACTTCTTTTCCATTTATATTCAAATGTATAACAGACATATTTCACCCCTACCTTTAACTTATTGTTATTGCGTCAAACTTACAAACCTCATAGCACTTTCCGCACTGGATACAAAGGTCCTGATCAATTTCATGAATCAGTTTAGGATCACCTGATATTGCCTCAACTGGACAATTACGCTTACACATTCCACATCCTATACAGTTATCCTGGATCTCATAGGTTATAAGCGATTTACAAGATTTCGCTGGACACTTTTTCTCTTTTATATGTGCTTCATATTCGTCTCTGAAATATCTTATTGTACTTAGGACTGGATTTGGCGCTGTCTGTCCAAGTCCACAAAGAGAACCATCCTTAACCTCAACTGCCAGGCTCTCAAGTAACTCAATATCTCCTTCCCTGCCGTCTCCGTTTACAATCCTCTCCAGGATTTCAAGCATTCTCTTAGTTCCAAGTCTGCAATGGATGCACTTTCCGCAGGATTCCTTTCTGGTGAAGTCAAGGAAGAACCTTGCCATATCTACCATACAGGTTGACTCATCCATTACTACCATACCACCGGAGCCCATGATGGCTCCAACCTTACCCAAGGATTCATAATCTACTGTTGTATCAGAGATAAATGCTGGAATACATCCACCAGATGGTCCCCCCATCTGTACAGCCTTGAATTCCTTGTCGTTGAGTATTCCACCACCGATTCCGTATATGATTTCCTTGATTGGCATACCCATGGGCACCTCAACAAGTCCACCCTTCTTGATTTTACCTGTCAAGGCAAAAACCTTGGTTCCCTTTGACTGGGCCGTACCATAAGCAGCAAACGCATCTCCGCCCTTTCTTATGATCCAAGGCACGTTTGCAAAGGTTTCAACATTGTTTATATTGGTTGGCTGACCCCAGTATCCCTTTTGAGCTGGGAAAGGCGGTTTAAGCCTAGGCATTCCTCTTTCTCCCTCAAGGGATGCTATCAGTGCGGTCTCCTCACCGCATACAAATGCTCCAGCTCCAGCCTTTATTCGTATGTCGAAGTTGAAGCCCGTTCCCATGATATCCCTGCCCAGATATCCAGCTTCTCTTGCCTGCTTAATTGCTATGTCAAGTCTTTTTATTGCAAGGGGATACTCAGCTCTAACATATATGACACCTTCTTCTGCACCGATGGCATAGGCTCCTATTGCCATTCCCTCAAGAAGTCTGTGCGGGTCCCCTTCTAGGATTGACCTGTCCATGAATGCTCCAGGATCTCCCTCATCTGCGTTACATACCATGAATTTGGGGGTGTTCTTTTCCTGCATTGCAGCATTCCACTTGAACCAAGTCGGAAAACCTGCTCCGCCTCTCCCTCTCAATCCAGAATCCCTGATTTCATCTATTACATTCTTCTGTGACATTTCCTTCAGACACTTTTCCAATGCCTTGTAACCATCTTTTTCTATGTATTCTTCCAATCTCTCGGGATTGATGATCCCGCAATTTTCAATGGCTATCCTCACCTGCTTGCCTATGGCTTCTTCATCGACTGAGGAAATCCTGTATGTACTGTCATCTTCATTTGCTAGCTTTTTTTCAACTAGCTCCACAATTTTGTCTCCTGAAACTTTTACAAAGCGTTCCATTCTTCCCTCATCATCATAAATGTCAACTATGGGTTCCAGATGACACATTCCAACACAGCCGGTTATCTCAAGATCTATATCCATTCCAAGGTTGTTAACCTGATTCTCCAGCTCTTCGTATACCTTCCTGGCTCCAGCTGCTATGCCACAGCTTCCAAGACCAACCACTACCTTCATCTAGTTCCCCTCCTTCGCTTCAAGGGCCTGTTTTCCAATTTCTCTTAGGATATCCTTGGTTTTTTGAGGTGTCAAGCTACCATATGTCTCACCATTAACCATCATTACGGGAGATAGACTGCAACATCCAAGACATGCCACATTATTTAATGTAAATATCTTGTCCTCCGTAGTCTCTCCATCCTTGATGCCCAGCTCTTCTGTTATGGCCTCTTCAATACCATCCGCTCCATTTACATGGCATGCAGTACCCTTACACAGCATTATTAGATTTTCCCCAACTGGATTAAGTCTGAATTGTGTATAGAAGGTTGCTACACCATATATCTGTGAGCTGTAAATACCGGTTTCCTGAGATATGTATTCCAGTACAGACATGGGCAAAAAGCCGTATATCTCCTGGGCATTCTGAAGTATTGTTATCAGGCTACCTTTAACTTCCTTATATTTTTTCAGTGTTTCATCCATAAGTGACAAATCCACTTCTTCATCAAGGAAGTGTCCTTTTAGTTCCTTTGCTCCACAGCAATCCACGTTACCAACTCCTTTACCTGTAATTTAAGTCAACAAATTCATTATACCTTAAATATTCAGAATTAACAATCAGATAAGGGTAGAAAATACTCCCAATATCGTTATGTAATTCACATGTTTGGTCATTTAAATAACCCTTGCAAATCCTATTATTTGAACATTTCAAAATCAATTCAAAAAAAGTGGCACCTACATGTATATCCAGGTTACCTGAGCAATATCGTAATACTACAGACTCAAATAATCCCATTTAAAGTCTTGAATGTTTTATGTTATTGAACTATCAATCACCAGAAACACTAATTGAATTTATTTTGATGGATGGAGCCCCAAAGCACCCATCACCTGGAATTCCAAATAATATATCATCTGAAACCTCCTCTACACCTTTAAGAAGCTGAATCAGATTACCGGAAATTGTAATTCCCTTTATTGGTCTTCCCAAAGTACCCTCCACTATCTCAAAGCCTTGAGCCTGCAAAGAAAAATCTCCAGATACAGAATCCAATCCGGAATGCAAGCCAGCCACTTCAGTTATGAAAATTCCTGAATCCATTTCTTCGATGATCTTATTCAATTCCCTGGTACCCTTCTCCACCAAGAGATTTGTTGGTCTTATGCCTATAGTTTCCTTTATTGAACTCCTGAACCCATTTCCCGTGGAACTGCTGCCTATGTTCCCCGATGACACAGAATCGTAAAGTAACCCATTCAGCCTGCCTTCCTCAACTATTATCTTTTTTGTAGTTTTGTAGCCTTCATCATCAAAGTCACAGCTGCAATGGCCCTCCTCCATAAATGGATCTTCAATTATAGTTATTTCAGGACTGCCTATCAGGTCACCCTCTTTTCCCATGAGGAAAGATAATCCTCTTTGTGCATTCAATCCTGAAAAGGCCGGTATGAAGCCCTCAAGAATATCAACAAAAACCCGGTTTCTTATAACAGCTCCATAATTCCCACTGCCAACTGGCCTTGCATAAAGAAATGATACGGCTTCTTCCACAGCTTCTCTTGCAATCTTTTCTATTTGTATTTTCTTTGGGTTCTTAAAAACTCTAAATGAACTTCCAGTGCTTATATCCTCATCCTGCTTTGCCACAACAGAAAGGTATACATATCCCATGGATGAGCCTTCCTCCAGGTCCAAGCCCTTGGAGTTTTTTAACCTCCTTACAGTATGAGAATCCTCATAGATACACATCTGAATCTTGCCTACCCTGCTGTCAAGTTTCAATGCCTCATTCTCTAGATTCAGCATCATACTAATTTTCTCTTCCGTCTGAAATTCTTTCATCTCATCTGGCTTTTTCCTCACAACTCCTGGGTAATCATACCTCTTTGGAAATAGCGGCCTTTCATTTGAATCAGTGAATTTACCATTTTGGCAAGCCTCTTCCACAATCATTTCAGCCGATTCTTCATCCAGTCTTTCCGTATATGAGTGACCCACACCATCTGATCCCACTCCCCTAAGTGCAACACCCTCTGTATCAGATACAACGTAGTTATCAACCTTTTGATTAAACACTTCAATTTTCAATGTTTTTCTTGAAGAATAAAAGATTTCCATTTCATTCAACCTATATTTTCCCTTGGCGAAAACCAAGCTGCTAAAAGCATTAAAGTCCATCATTATTCTTCCTTTCTTCCACCTACAGTAATACTGCTGACCCTTATTGCAGGTTGGCCGACGTTGACCGGGACTGAACCACTTGACGCTCCACACATTCCCTGCCCCATTTTAAGATTGCTACCCACTCCGTCTATGAGCTTTAATATCTCTATGCCGTTTCCAACCAGTGTGGCTCCCCTTACAGGCTCCGCTATCCTGCCATTTTTGATGAGGTACCCCTCCATAACTGAGAAGTTAAAGTCCCCTGTAGCCGGGTTGACGCTCCCTCCACCCAGATTCTTTGCATATAGTCCCATTTCGATTGAGCCAATCAAATCACTGAGGGACATATGCCCAGGTGCTATATAGGTATTGTTCATCCTGGATGTCGGTGGATACCTGTAGGATTGTCTTCGTGCAGAACCTGTGGATTCCAATCCCATTCTTCTTCCATTTAGCTTGTCCACCAGGTATGACTTAAGGACACCATTTTGAATTAGGACATTTTTCCTTGTGGGAGTCCCCTCGTCATCAATGTTCGTAGTACCCCACCCATTAGTTATTGTTCCATCATCTATTGCAGTTATATGTTTAGATGCAACCTCCTGTTCCAGCTTGCCTCCAAATGCAGATGTTCCCTTGGATACAAATGAAGCCTCCAGTGCATGCCCACAGGCTTCATGAAAAAGAACACCTCCAAATCCATTTTCCAATACAACGGGCATTTTCCCGCTGGGTGCATAATCTGCATGGATCATTGCCTTGGCAATTCTTGCTGCTTCCAATCCAACCTTTGCAACGTCAACATAATTGAATAGTTCATAGCCCATGGAAGCACCTGGAGCATAATATCCCTGCTGAAGTTCTCCATTTAAGCTTGCGGTTGCTGAAACTGCAAATCTAACTCTGGATCTGCTATCGCTTGTCCATAATCCATCAGAATTTGCTATGAGGATATTCTGCTCTTCCTCCATGTATGCCGATGTAACCTGTGAAATGACCTGATCATATTCCTTGGCTGCCAGATATGATCTTTTTAAGAGTTCCACCTTTTCCTTTTTTTCAACGGTTGATAGCTGAATCTTGATTGGATTGTTGCCAGAATGAATACTTTCTTCAAAGGATCCCGGTTGTGCTTTACGGCCTCCAGAAACTGACAATGATAAAGATCTGGCAAGCTTGATCAGTTCAGCCTCGGACGGACTGTTTGTATATCCATAAACACTATTGGTTCCATCAAGTATCCTTATGCCTATACCATAATCTCTGCCAGATAGACTATCCTTTATGTCGCCCTGAACAAGCTTGATATTTGATGTTATTTTGTCTTCAAGATATATCTCTGCAAAATCACCGCCTCTTGCCAACGACTCATTAAGTACATTTTCAACTGTTACTCTATTTAGCATCGGATTCATCCTTCGCTTCTATCAGCAACTCCTGGAGCTCCACGATTGATAGTCTTGATACCTTCTCCTTGGGAATCTCAAGCTCCTTCAATATATCCTCAAGGTCCTGCTCCCTTAAAACCTCAATTTCCATATAAGGGTTTGGGTAGGTGTCTACATCCCAGATGTCAATATCTATTCTCCCCTCCAGAAATGAATAGGATGTCCTGTCCTTATGGCCAATTTTTGCCTTGTCAAATCCAAGTTTCTCCAAAATTTTCAGCAATGCATCCCTGTCCTCTACAAAAACATTGTACTCCTCATTTTCCCTCAAGCTGCTGTTTGGGAGATTCTTTTTCAGAGTTAATGTTACGGTCCTCTTGTCATCGAGGAGATTGTGATTTTCTCTAATCCTTAGATATGCATCCATAAATGATTTTATTGGCTTTTCTGTAGAATCAATCAGGGTGTTGGTTTGCTTTTCCTTTCCGATCAGTTTCCCACCCTTGGATAGAATCAACTTCTGTATATCATCTACATCAATATCCAATACTTTAACTTCCAGTTCCTTTACCATATGCTTCCTCCCATCTATCTGTCTACCAGGGAATACGCCTCTTTGTCGCAAACCAAGGTAACATCAGGATGA
>JANKMX010000040.1:0-11471 GCA_024649995.1 Gudongella sp.
AGTGATTTCATTTTCAAGAGAATTGAAGATGGTCTTTTCAATATCATCAACTATCTGTTCAATTGAGCTCATGGAAACAGGTCGCTTCTCACAGGCCTTAATGATACCATTCATAAGCTTGTTCCTATCATAAACCTGTCTGTTGCCATCCTTCTTGACAACAACTATTGGCAACTCTTCTATTTTCTCATAGGTTGTAAACCTCTTGCCACAGCTTATGCATTCCCTTCTACGCCTGATTGCCTGTCCCTCATCCGTGGGTCTGGAATCCACTACCTTGGATTCCTGAAATTCACAATATGGACACTTCATGGTTATCATCCCCTCTACTAAAAGACGTATCCTTTTTCTGGATACGTCCTCTGGTCTACTTGCTTCTGTCTCTTCTTCTCAGGAATATTGGAATATCCAAATCCTCCATGTTTATTTCCTTTTCTTCCTTTGTTTCCTTTACCTCAACATTTTCCTCGTTTCTTCTCGCTCCAAACAAACCAGTCTTTTGGTTTATTGTAGACTTGTTCTTTACAGTGCCTTCTTCAAAGCCTGTAGCTATTACAGTGATCTGTATCTCATCTGACATGCTTTCATCAATTCCTGCTCCAAATATGATATTTGCATCTGGATCTACGGATTGTCTTATGATGTCTGCAGCTTCGTTGACTTCGAATATACCCAGGTCATTTCCACCCGTGATGTTTAGAAGGACTGATCTTGCACCTTCAATGGAGGTTTCAAGCAAAGGACTTGTTATTGCCTGCTTGGCTGCCTCTGTAGCTCTATTGTCACCTGAAGCCCTTCCAATTCCCATATGTGCGATACCCTTGTCAAACATGATTGTCTTCACATCTGCAAAGTCAAGGTTTATAAGATTAGGTACGCTTATAAGGTCTGATATGCCCTGTATACCTTGCTTTAACACTTCGTCGGCCATCATGAATGCATCAGCCATTGTCGTCTTCTTGTCAGCGATTTGTAAAAGTCTGTCATTTGGAATGGTTACTAGAGTGTCCACTCTCTCCTTTAGCTCCTGAATCCCCTGTTCTGCATGTAGAAGTCTCTTTTTACCTTCAAATGTGAAGGGCTTTGTTACAACTCCAACTGTAAGTATTCCAAGCTCCTTTGCTATTTCAGCAACCACCGGAGCTGCTCCTGTTCCAGTTCCGCCGCCCATGCCGGCTGTGATAAAGACCATGTCAGCGCCCTTAAGCGTTTCAAGAATCTCATTTCTGTTTTCTTCTGCTGCCTTGGTTCCAATCTCTGGATTAGCTCCTGCTCCAAGTCCTTTTGTAATCTTTTCTCCAAGCTGAACCTTCTGCTCTGCCCTGGATGAGTATAATGCCTGTTTATCCGTATTAAGAGCTATGAACTCTATTCCTCTGACCCCACACTCGATCATGCGGTTTACAGCATTATTACCGCCTCCACCTACTCCAAAAACCTTAATTCTTGCAAACTGGTCCACATCAATGTCAAAATCAAACATTCCCATTCCTCCTATTCTCAATTGGGTGTTGCTTTTCTGTTTTAGCCGGCTTTTCTTTGAATAGCCAGAGTCTTCTTATTTGGGCAAAATTGTCAAAAAGCCTACTTCCAAAGGTGAAAATGGCCGCATAGTACAGTGGAAATCCTAACCTGTCTCCAATGTAGGCTAAAAACGCCGCCAATATTGCATTTCCGAAAAAGCCGGAAATAAATATCCTGGTATTGAATTTGTTCTCCAGATTGGCTCGAATTCCTCCGAAGACGGAATCCAAGCATGCCAGTATTGCGACCGAGATATAAAGCGTATATGCGGTATTGTAGGTATAAGGAAGAAGAAATCCAATTATTGCTCCTACTAGTATTCCAATTAAAGCATATACCATCTATTCACCCTCTTCCATAGGTTTTGCATACACAAACTGAAACTTCCCTTCATAGGCTGCTACCTCCACCTTGTCCCTTACATAAGGCTGGAGACCTATCCCATAAATTTTTGTCAGATTATCCCCATATGTACCTGGAGCATTGACAGCTGCCATCAACAATTGGGGATCGCCTATTGCTTTTATCATAAACGGAGTTCCAATGCTCTTGCCATTTACACGTATTATTGGACCTCCACATTTGATTTCACTCCATGCAATGATTCTCTGGTCATTTATGCTTATTGCCTCGGCTCCTGCCACTCTCAGGTCATTGATTATATTCATTATATCAACATCATGGATGATGTAGTCATTAAAGTCCAGCCCGATGTTTTCTCCAATATTGTCATACATTACAATTTCTATTCCTGGACCTTCCAGTGCTGAATAACCAGCCCTGCTTCTATTGCCCCTAACATCCTCTTCAAGTATATCAATGATGTTGGCATCACCGGTACTTATGCTTTCCAGGGTTTGCAGCTCAGCTTCCCTTTGGGCAACAATCATTTCCAACTCAACAATTTCATTTCTTAGGGAATCTATTTGCTTTCTAGTATCCATTATTGACTTAACCGTCACTGGTGTCAATAGTTCCACATTGAGTTTCATCTGAGATGCTATTAGAATACCCACCAGTACGCTGAAAATGCTTATCATTAGCTTGGGATTATTCCTTTTCATAATAACCCTCCTAGTTTACGGTTTCTTCTACAGGAGCGGCATATATGAAATCCTTAACCCTTCTATATCTAGGAATCTGAACTTCCTTCTCCTGGGTCAGGTGAACAATGTAATCATAGTTTCTTAGCTGCCAAACAATGCCCCATTTTATGCTCAAAGCGGATTCCAGGGTGTCTGGATTTCCAATGGCCTTGATTATTATGGGCGAGCCGGTGGAAACTCCATTTATTTCAATGTGATTTCCCGCTCTTACTATTTCTGTAAACCCAGTGTAGCGTTGATCGTTTATGCTTATTGCTTCAGCCTCGGCTGCATTGAGTACACTCACTACCTGGAGAATAAGATCAAGCTCATCCACTATGCTGAAGCCTTCACCAAACTGTATATCAACAGGAGGGTCATTTATTTCAAGGATAATGCCCTCTCCAACAAGGTCAGTGTAGCCTGCCAGCATTCTATACTTCATCGCATCCTTGTATAGGTTCTCGGCATATATGTCATTTTCTATGCCACCCTTTTCATATTGCTCAATTTTTAATTCAAGCTCCTGTATGTGTCTCAGCTGTGATTCCATTTCAGACTGAGCTTTTCTAAGTTCGTTGGCAAGCTCCTGTGCCCTCTGTGTAGGCATCACTCCCTCTCCAACTGACTGGTTTATGGTCTTGAACTGGATGGATAAAATCAATCCAAGGATAAGGGAAACCACCACAAGTGCAACTATTTCTCCCTTGATTTTCATTTTATCCCCCTCACTTCTCATCTCTAACCACTATCGGGTGTTCTCCTTTGTTCATAATTATCATTTTTGTCGGGATATTTTTTTCCTCTACATCCTCAATTATTTCCTGAAGTACCTTTAACTTATATTTTACATTATGAAGGGGACCAAATTCAACTGTCACTCCATTAAATAAATTAATCTTAATATTATCCTCTTCATCATATTCAATATCCCTGAAATTCATGACAATATCTCTTATTTCCTGATCATTGAAAAAGTCATCTAAGCTAACCCCTATTGGAGTTTCGGCCAATTCGTCTCCAGGCTTGTGGTCTAACCAATCAAATCCTTTGACCAAGGGTATTTCATTGTTCCTTCTGATGGAGTATTCAAGGAGTACTCCCTTTGAGTCTACCACTGCAAAGCTGTAGTTGTAGCTAAACTGCATATATGGACTCCGTTCCTGGACCTGGATATTGACAGTCCCTGGGAATTTTCTCCCGATGTCCGCAGTTTCAATGTATGGCAGTTCAGTTACGGCATCCTCTCCATCTCCGATATTTGCCTTGATGATATTCTCTCCAACAGTTATGCCAGATGCTTCAACAATATCCTGGGATGAAAGCCTAGAATTTCCCTCCACTGTTATGTCCTTTATGTCCAGGAGGCTGGTCCTAAGACTCCAAAATATCAACAGACTGACAACAACAATAAAAAAAACCAGTCTTCTATAGAGTTGCCGTCTTCTTTTTTTTCTTTGCACTCTGGTCTCCTTGACCATTGTTCCACCTTCTATCTATATTAACCTGGAAATTTCTTCTATGATTGACATCGTAGCGTCTGGATTCCCCAATTTCTTGGTATTTGCAGACATTCCCTCTAATTTATCTCCGTCGTTTATCAGCTCCATGATAGTTTTATACAAAAGCTCTGAAGTCAGGTCCTTTTCCAAAATCATCCGTGCAGCTCCCCTGTCCTGAAAGGATCTTGCATTATACTCCTGATGATTTTCAGCGGTGTATGACTTTGGTATCAAAATGGATGGCTTACCTGCAGCTGAAATTTCAGCAAGGGCGATAGCTCCCCCACTAGTTATGACAAGGTCAGATGCCTGTATGGCAAGTGGCATCCTGTGATGATAAGTCAGAATTTCAACGTTGCTTCCAAGCATAATTTTCTCATCCTTAACTCTGCTCATAAACTCTCCATGATGAGCCTTGCCCGTTACATGTATAAGATTTATAGCATTATCCATTGACACCTGGTTTAGGATTCCCATAATTGAATCATTGAGACTTCTCTGACCACCACTTCCACCAAAGGAAAGAACCGTTGGCTTTTCATCCAGGTTTAACTCCTTTCTTGCTTTTTTCCTGTCCTGATGGATGATTTCCTTCCTAACAGGGTTTCCAGTAAGAACCACTTCTCCTGCTTTGGAAAAGTATTTTCTGGAATCCTCATATGTTATCAGAACCTTATCTACAAATCTGGATAGAATCCTGTTGGTTATTCCAGGGAAAGCATTCTGTTCATGTATAACCGTTGGAATTTTCCATCTTGATGCCTTGTACAGGATGGGTCCACAAACATACCCCCCAGTTCCAATCACAAGCTCAGGTTTGAAGCTGCTGAGTATTTCACTTGAATCACTGAGACCTCGAAGCAATTCCCTTAAGGCAGCAATTGATTTCCTATTGAGTCTCCTTGGCATTCCCTTGACACGAATTGATCTGAAGTCATAGCCGGCCCTTTTTGCAAGTTCCTCCTCAAGACTCCCTTCAGTGCCCACGTATAGAATTTCCGCTTCCTTGTACTTTTCCCTTATACCCTCTGCAATGGCCAAAGCAGGATATATATGTCCCCCTGTTCCGCCTCCGCTAACTATTATTTTCATCTGGTTTTCTCCTATCAATTGTTGATGTCCTCGAGATGTTTAACAGTATCCCCATTCCAGCAAGATACATGATCAGGGACGTACCTCCTAAGCTGATCAAAGGAAGTGTGATTCCCGTAACTGGCATGCTGGATGTGACTACAGCTATGTTTATGAATGTCTGAATTGCCAGTAGGGAGGTTATCCCTGTAGCCAGATAGCTGCCAAACGCATCTCTTGCATTGAGTGCAACTGTATACCCCCTCCATATTATCACAGCATAGAGCAGGAGCACAAACATGGTACCCAAAAGCCCAAGTTCCTCTCCAATGATAGCAAATATAAAGTCATTATAGGACTCTGGTATATAGAAGAATTTCTGCCTGCTCTGTCCCAAGCCCACACCAAGGAGTCCTCCTGATCCCATTGCATAAAGCGATTGGACAATCTGCCAACCGTCCCCAAGCTTATCGGCAAATGGATCCAAAAATGCAAATACCCGACGTTGCCTATACTCGTTTCCCTCAGAAAATATCGCATATTTAGCAAAAATTCCAACTCCGGCTAATATAAGACCTAATATGGGAAGCCACATCCCAGCTACAAAAAACATGGCGAACAATGTTCCTGCAACGGTTGCGGTTGTACTAAGATCTCTCTGAAGATAAACAAGGCCTGCTGACAATCCAATTAGGATAAAGGCAGGAAGGGCACCGTCAACAAGTTTTCTTACCCTCTCCTTCTTGTTGTCAAGAAATGAAGCAAAGAATACTATGCTTCCAAGCTTGATGGCATCAGAGGGCATAAGGGTTGTAAACCCGATGTCTATCCATCTTCTTGCACCCTTAAGCTCCACTCCCATGGGGCTGAATATGAGAAGTCCCAATATAATTGCTGTTATGTAAATCGGAAGCGAGAGCTTTTTCCAGAATCTGTAGTCTATGTTCATGGTAAAAATCAATCCAAGCAAGCCTACTACAGCCCACTGTATGTGTCTTTTTGCATAGTGGCTGCCATCCTCATATCTTACCATGCCCTCGGGCCAACTGGCGCTGTATACCATTATTATCCCTATGAATACAAGTATAATGACTGAAATGAATATTAAAAAGTCTACAGGCTTCTTTCTTTTATTCTGCTTTGCCATGCTATCACTCCGTCATTTCCATTACAAGCCTCTTGAAATGCTTGCCTCTCTCCTCGAAATTGCTGTACATATCCCAGCTTGCACATGCTGGTGATAAGAGCACGGCATCTCCAGCCACTCCCAAAGAGGCTGCCTTATGGACTGCCTCCTCCATGCCACTGACAATATATATTTCTTCAATGCCCTTTTCTTCAGCGGATTTCCTGATTTTTTCAGCTGTTTCTCCCATAAGTACCAGAGCCCTGGACTTATGGACAAAGGCATCCATCAATTCGCCATACTCAGCCCCCTTATCGTAACCCCCTGCGATAAGAACTATTGGTCTATCTATTGCCTGCACAGCCTTTAGGGTTGATTGAACGTTTGTCCCCTTGGAATCATTGTAAAATGTAATCCCCTTCATTTCCTTGACAAACTCTATCCTATGCTCCACTCCCATGAAGTCTCCAACTGCATCCCTAATTACTTGATTGTGGATTTTCAATGCCTTCATTATACCCACAACTCCACATATGTTCTCAATGTTGTGAACTCCAGGGATCTTTATATCTTCAAGATCCAGAACGGTTTCCTCAGCTCCATCCATAATGCAAATTATTGAGCCGTTCCTTAGGAATATCCCCTCATTCAACTCTTCCGAAGTGCTGAACCAAACCACCTTAGGTCTAACCTTGCCCTTCAGGCTTCTCAAGTGTCTGTCATCCCAATTCAAAATCAGGTAATTGTCAGAGCTTTGATTTGAATATATCTTGAACTTTGATGCCATGTAATTCTCAAATGATCCATGCCAATCCAGATGATCCTCGGTTATGTTTGTTATCAAGGCCACGTCGGGTTTGAATAGATAGGTATGTTCCAGTTGAAAGCTGCTCAGTTCAAGTACAATATAATCCTCTTCTTCCAGCTTCTCTATAACCTGAAGGATTCCAGTTCCCAAGTTTCCTGCCAATTGGGTCCGGACTCCTGCCTTCCTTAGTACCGCACCCGCAAGCATTGTGGAGGTTGTCTTGCCGTTTGTTCCAGTTATTCCAATTACTGTTCCCTGTATTCCAATATTGTAGGCCAGCTCAATATCTGATATGACTGGTGTGCCCTTTTCCTCTGCAAATTGAATAATTTGGTGGTCTGGAGGAATCCCTGGGCTTTTTAGAACAAAGTCAATTTCCTGCAAAAAATATTTGCCTTCATCATCAATTACTTCAACCTTGTCCAGTCCATTTGAATGAAGCAGCTCCATTATCTCTTCTTCTGATTTTTCATCGTACACCATAATCTCATTGTTGTGCTCCATGAGCATTTTGATGGCGGATAAGCCTGTTACCCCTACCCCCATGACCAATATTTTTTTACCTTTGATCAACATAAGAAACACTTCCTAACTTAAAATAAATAACCCCGCCAATGATAGAACCAGAGTAGTTGCCCAGAATACCCAAACAACCTTGATTTCCTTCCAGCCCTTTTGCTCGTAGTGGTGATGCAAGGGGGCCATTCTGAAAAATCTCTTGCCTGTCAATTTGAAATATCCAACCTGAATCATCACTGAAAGAGCTTCTGCGAAAAACAGGCCTCCGATTACAAGAATAAATATATAGGTCCCTGATAAAAGGGTTATTGCAGACAATGCTCCCCCAAGTGCAAGGGATCCGGTATCTCCCATAAATATCCTCGCTGGGTTGTAATTATAAATGAGAAACCCCATCAATGAACCTGACATTGCAAATGAAGCAACGGCTGAATCCACATAGCCCAACCTAAGTGAAAGCAATCCAAATGCCCCAAACACTATTACCGAAACTCCGCTAGCGAGTCCATCCAAACCGTCAGTAAGGTTAACCGCGTTTACAGTTCCTATTATTACAATAAGTAAAAAGGGTACCGTCAGTGCACCTAAAGCTAGGTTTTTCTCACCCAGCAAGGGTATAAGAATCTGTGGATAGGATCCTGAAAAGTTCAAATAATACTGTATCAATATCATGGCTATGATGAATTGTCCAATGATCTTCTGATAGGCTCTAAGTCCAAGATTCCTTTTCTTAACGACCTTTATGTAATCATCCATAAAGCCCACCGCTCCAAAACCCAATGTGGAAAAAATTATTATTCCCATATCGGCACTAAGCCCTGCTGCAATGGATGTTGCCGCCATGAAGGCTACAAGGAAAATTATCCCTCCCATTGTTGGTGTTCCTGATTTTGCCAAATGGGATGAGGGACCGTCCTCTCTAATACTTTGACCTATCTTCAATCGCTGCAGTAAAGGTATGATCTTTGGCCCGAGAAATGAGCTCAAGACAAATCCTGCACCGGATGCCAGCATTAGCTGGGTTGTTTCATTCATATACGTACTCCTCTCAAATGTCTTTCTTAATCTATATCATTCCTATTATAGTAAAGATTGACTTCATTTACCAGAAATATTTATTAACATCCGAACAAGAAAGACAACACAAGGTTGTCTTTAGTTGGAATTATTAATATCCTCACTGGACAAAATAGGGTTAGTGCTGCCATCCTCAAGATATAGGTCTATTATGGACCCCTTGGTAACCTCTACCCCAGGCGTAGGATATTGATCCAGTACCAGTGTATCAGTATTGAAATCCTCATACTCCGTAGTATATTTAAGCTCAAGGTCAGTAATCTCCTTGCCTGCACGGTTTATGGAGATATTCCTGACATCAGGGACATTTACGGTTTCTTTTGTTGCTTCAAGCTCTTCTTCCGTATATTTTCTGGGTACCTCCAGGTAATTCAATGTTTTCTCTATAACACTTGCAGCAGACGGACCCGCTACTGTACCTCCGTAATAGATTCCTGTTGGTTCATCTACAATGACCAAAACAGCCACCTGCGGATCATCAACAGGCGCTAAACCACCAAATGATGAAATATATTTTCCGTCCACGTATCTTCCATCAATTATCTTCTGGGCGGTTCCAGTTTTCCCTCCGATTCTGTAACCTGGCACATAGGCCTTTCTCCCGGTCCCCTCCAATACAGTCAGCTCCAGCATATCCAGAAGTTCATTGGCAGTTGCCTCTGAAATTACCTGTCTTCTGGATTCAGGTTCAAAAATCTCCATCACATTTCCGTCAGAATCAGCAAGGGCCTTTACAATGTGAGGAGTCATAAGATTCCCACCATTCCCCACAACAGCTATTGAATTTATCATCTGTATTGGAGTGACTGCAATACCATGACCATATGATAGGGTCGCTAGATTGACCTCCCTTATGTTTTCAGTACCAGAGGGTATGATTCCCCTTTGCTCACCAAGCAGGTCGATCCCTGTAACTTCCCCGAAGCCGAATGCCTTTATATATTCATACATTTTTTCAGTTCCCAGATCCCTTGCCATATTTACAAAGGCAACATTGCAGGAATTGCTGAAAGCAGTTGAGAAATCCTGATCCTCATGAGGATCATACCAGCTTGAACATCTCAGAACCACTCCTGGAATATCCCTAATGAATCCATTGCAGTAATAGTGTGTATTCAGATTAGCTGAGCCTTCTTCCAATGCAGCTGCGGCCGTGACAATCTTAAAGGTCGAACCAGGCTCGTAGATATCATTGATAGCATAATTTCTCCACATCTCGTACCATTCTTGCTGCTGCTCTTCAAATGGTAGAGATTCCCATTGATTGTTTATTTCTTCATCTAGAGATTTTCTGGGATTGTTGGGATCGTAATCGGGCTTGTTGGCCATTGCCAGGACTTCACCTGTCTTGGGATCCATCACTATTATTGAGACACTTTTTGCTTGATTCTTCTCAAGTGCTTCCTCTGCGGCTTCTTCTGCAAAGCCTTGTATGGTTTCATCTATTGTCAGAACCACAGAAGTCCCATTCTCTGGATTATGGATTTTTTCACTCCCATAGGGAAGCTGTCTGTTGTCTCTGTCCGTAGCCTTTACCCAAACCCCCGGTACTCCCGTCAGATATTCATCATACACCCTTTCAATTCCATACAGTCCATTATTGTCAATATCTGTGAACCCAAGTACATATGAAGCAAAGCTTCCAAAGGGATAGTATCTCTTGTTGTCATCAACGATTGAAATTCCCCCTATTCCCAGTTCTCGGACCATTTCAGCCTCTTCCCTGGTTATCCATTGCTTAAGCTTAACTATGGAGCTTTCCTTTTTTAGGTTTTCAAGTATTGAACTGCTGTCCATGTTGAGAATTGGTTGCAGTCTCACAGCAGCCTCTTCAGGATTTTTCACATCTGAAGGACTTGCCCACACTGTGAATGATGTTATATTCACAGCCAGCTTTCGTCCTTTTCTATCGTATATTATCCCCCTGTCTGATTTAAGCTCTATGGCCTTTGTCCACTGCTGCATGGCACCTCGCTTATATTCGGCGCCCTCTATGACCTGAACCCTTATGAGTCTGTATCCTAAAAAAAACACGATTAAAGTCACTACCAATATGGCAAACCTTAATCGTCTCTTGGTTGATTTGTTTATTTTGTGCAATAGAATCCCTCCTAATAAAGGCTGGCAAAGAGACCGATTACATTTCTTATCTTATCCTGGAATGTAATCTGGTACGAATCATTAGATGCTGTTTCATTGATCGTGATGTATTCAATCTGACCATCTTCAGGATAAACCATTCCCAGGCTATTTTTCGCCTGTTCTCCTATCAATGTTGTATTCTTAAGTCCCTCAAGAGTTCCAGACAGATCCTTCTTCAATTTAGCCAGTTCGGTAGCCTCGTTTTCCAATTTTGATATTTCCAATCTCATAGAAGTTATTTTAGCATAACCCTGTAGTATAAATAAAGAAGTACTTAATAAAATTATTGCAAGGGTAATATACATTTGTCTATTCAGGGCATGGCTTTTTCTCCGAGCTACCTTTCGGACTGTTTTCTGTTTTTTCTCACCTATGTATTCCGGATATTGATCATACAGTGCTCTTGCTGCCATCATTATAGTTGCCCCCTTTACAAGTGCCTATATTCGTTCAGCCACTCTAAGCTTAGCCGATCTGCTTCTTGGGTTCTCATCCAGCTCCTCTTTGCCAGGTACTATTGGTTTTCTGGTGATTATTTCAATTTCTCTTCTCTTGTCGCAAATGCAGGTTGGAAATTCCGGTGGACAGATGCAATCCTTGTAAAGCTCCTTGAATTG
>JANKMX010000040.1:11488-23291 GCA_024649995.1 Gudongella sp.
TCCTTTACTATCCTGTCCTCCAGTGAATGAAAGGTTATTATTGCCAATCTTCCTCCGGGCTTCAGGCACTCAACCATATCCGATATGGCTCTCTTTAGGACATCCAATTCTCCATTTACCTCTATCCTGATTGCCTGAAAGGTCTTCTTTGCTGGATGATGTCCCTCCATCCTTACCTTCTTCGGAATCGCCTTCTTAATAACGGTTACCAGCTCCATAGTGGTGTCTATTGGTTTTTCAGTCCTTTCCTTGACGATGAATTCAGCGATTCTCTTTCCCCACTTTTCTTCACCGTATTGAAGAAAAATTCTGGTTAACTCTTCAGCTGAATAATTGTTTACAACATCCCAGGCTGAAAAATCACTTGTAGTGTCCATTCTCATGTCCAGAGGCGCATCCTTGTTATGGGAAAATCCTCTTTCCTCAGTGTCCAACTGATGGGATGATACTCCGAGGTCAAGCAATATTCCATCCACCTTTTCTATGTTCAAATCCTTCAATACATCCTTTATGTCTACGTAGTTGGAGTGTACAAGATCCACCTTGTCAATGTATTCCTTCAAAACTTCCTTGGATTTTTCAAGGGCGTTCTCATCCTGATCTATTCCAACAAGTCTCCCGTTTTTGAGTCTCTTGACAATCTCCTTGGAATGACCTGCTCCTCCGAGAGTTCCGTCCACATATATTCCCTCTTCCTTGATGGACAATCCATCAAGTACTTCATTGAGCAATACCGAAACATGATGAAATTCCATGTGGACACCCCCTTATATACCTTAATTCCGTTAGATTCCCAGTTCAGCCATTTTTTCCGCAATACTGTCATAGCTCAAGCTGTCATCATCATTGTAGCTATCCCATTCTTCCTTGCTCCATATTTCAAGCCTAGTTGATACTCCAATTACCACAGTATCCTTCATAAGCTTGGAATGATCCCTTAAATTTCCTGGAATCAATACCCTTCCCTGCTTATCGAGAATACATTCAGTGGCTCCTGAAAAGAAGAATCTAACAAAGGCCCTTGCATCCTTGTTGGTCATAGGTAGGCTTTTAAGCTTATCCTCAACAATTTTCCATTCATCCTTAGGGTAAACAAAAAGGCAATTATCTAGACCCTTGGTCATTACAAACTCGTCTCCAAGAGGATCTCTGAATTTTGAAGGGATTATCAATCTTCCCTTACCATCGATAGTATGTTGATATTCACCTATAAACATACTCTTCTCCACCTTTATGGTTTATTTACCACTTTCCTCCACTTCGCCCCACTTTGTATCTATTTTACCCCAAACTCCAGTTTTTATCCACCATTTTAGTTGGATAAAGCGTCGTTTTGGGACTTTAGTCCTATTCCAGGGCAGAACAAAACCCGGAAGCCAATCTTCCGGGTCTTATACTCACATTCCAGCATTCAATTTTAATTACAGATCTTTCTCCGCAGCCTTCTTTCTGCTGAAAAGAACAGCTCCACCAACTGCTATGGTCAAAACACTTATTAGCTGAGCCACCCTGAAGGGTCCAAGCATAAGGCTGTCAGTTCTCAAGCCTTCGATTAAGAATCTCGCAACAGAATAAAGGATTACGTATAGAAGAAAAATCTCACCCTCCACTTTGGATTTTTTCCGGTACCAGATCAGAAAAAGGAATACAAGAAGATTCCATAATGATTCATAAAGAAAGGTTGGATGCACCTTCACTCCATCCACCATTATGCCCCAAGGAAGGTCTGTGGGTCCTCCGTGGGCTTCCTGATTTGCAAAATTACCCCACCTTCCTATGGCCTGTCCCAATATAAGACTTGGTGCTGTCACATCCGCCAGAGTCCAGAATTTAAGTTTTTTTATCCTGGTAAAGACTATTGCCACCAGAGCACCACCTATAACTGCTCCGTGGATTGCCAACCCGCCACCTCTAACGTTCAGTATCTGACCTGGATTTGCACTGTAGTAATCCCAGGAGAAAACAACATAGTAAAGTCGAGCAAATATAATTGCAACGGGTACAGCAAACAGTAGAAAGTCTATTAAGGTTTCCTCTTTAATTCCTTTTCTGCCAGCTTCCTTCATTGCTAAAAGGGTTCCAATCATTACCGCCATTGCTATTAGCAATCCATACCATCGAACCTCCAGTCCGAATATTGAAAATGCTACTGGATCCATTGTCTAACCACCTTTCAATTATTGTCTGATTCAATTTTAGGCCATATTATTGAAATTACGCTTCTATCTTCAACAAAGTGACTCTTGAATCTTTCGGTTATGTCTTCGAAAGTAATCTCATTTAGAACGTCAAGGTAATCTATAAGCAAGAAATCCTGAAAGTAGAGATCCGTCAAGTTGTTTGCAATAAATTCAATAGAATTGAATCCAGTTAAAAAGCCACCAATTTCCTTTTTCTTGATTCTCTGGAAAGCTTCCCGGGTTATATACCTGTCAGGTCTCCTGAACATTGAAATAATTCTATTGTACACTTCCTGAGGACTATCACTCTGTCCGGCGATCAGGGAATGCCCGTATGTCCTCTTGCCTGTAAAGTACGCTCCAAAGCTACTATCTACAAGACCCTCATTATACAGCTCATTATAGAACTCAGAGCTGTTGGTAAACAACATATCCAGTATGATATTGGTGACTATATCCTTTTTAATTGCATCCTTCCCCTTCAAACCCAGCTGAATGTCCTTTACGCCTATGTTGAAAAGGGGTTTTGATGTCATCATTCTCTCTTCAACTGATTTCAAAAGGATTTCATCCGGCTCATCATGTACTATCCGTTCAACTTCCTCCAAAGCTGTCGGGTATTCCTTGCCTGCCTTTTCCACGGTTCTCAAAATTTCATCCTTGTCAAGGTCACCAACCACGAAGAGAACCATGTTTCCTGGATTGTAGAATGTAGTGTATGCAGTTTCCAGGTCTTCCCTTGTAATTTTGTATATGCTATCAACCGTTCCAGCAATATCAGTCCTGACAGAATGCCTTTGATACATGGCCTTGAGGGTATTGAAAAATACTACCCACTTGGGATTATCCTGATACATCTGAATTTCCTGCGCAATTATTCCCTTTTCCTTTTCAATGTTTTCATCCGTTAAATATGGGCTCTGCACAAATTTTACCAGTAGCTCAAGGTTTTTATAAAAATTATCTGTTGAATAGAACAGATATGATGTCTGATTGAAATTTGTATATGCGTTTACATATGCTCCCTGGGATGAGAACTTCTGAAATAGGTCCTCATCCGGTTCCTCAAACAGCTTGTGTTCAAGGAAATGAGCAATACCCTCAGGAAGCTCCACAGGCTCCCTTTCTCCCAGTGGTATAAACATATTATCTGTGGAACCATAATTGGCGGTAAAAATCGCATACTTCTTTGTGAAGCCTTTCTTTGGAAAGTAAAACAGATTTATTCCATTTTCAAGCTCCTGATGATAAATCTCTTCCCTTAGGTTTTCATTTCTAATTGCTCTCATCCTGCACCTCCCCGTCTAATCCATCCATAAAGTAGATGGTATCCAGGTTCACTTTGCTCATGGCCTGTTTAACATCTTCCCTTGTTACCTCTTCCAGCTGACGGATCATATCTTCCAGACTCCTATCATCCTTTGCAATGATTTTGCCAAATGCAAATTCTGACATAAGCTGTGGGCTGTCAATTATTGATTCACTTGACGTTCTAACTGATTTCTTGGCAATTTCCATGTCCTCATCTGAAAAGTTTCCGCTTACCATATCCCTTAGTCCCTCATTTATGAGGTCAACGGTTTTTTGGAAGTTCTGAAACTCAATCCCTGCATCCAAAAGCACTATGGACTTGTGTTTTACAATATTCGATGTCACATAGTAAGCCAGACTATGCTTTTCTCTTACATTCCTGAAAAGAATTGAGTTGGGTCCTCCACCGAAGATTTCATTTCCGAGAAGCAATCCATTGTATAGCTTGTCCTCATAGGGTATCCCAGCCCTGTATCCCAAAACCAGCTTTCCTTGAGTAACGGACATTTTTTCTATAACCTGATTTCTATTCTGGGACTTTTGAATTATCGTCTCCCTTGGAACGTATGTCACCTGTTTTCTATCCAGAAATTCTTCAGGGATTATTCCTTCAATATCCATATGGTTGTTGTGTCCAGTGTAAATAACCTCAATCTGACTCGAAAGAAGTACTTTTCTGTAGTGGTCAAAAAGAACCTTTCCATCTATCTGGGGAACATCCTGCACATAGCCTCCGGGATATATGCTGAATCTTTCTCCTTTGCACATTTCTTCAATGCATCTATTTATTGAATAGCTTCTCTTATCGTTGATCTTATTGTTTATCCTGGTTATTAGATTTCTCTTCTCCTGTTCAAGGTATTTGGTGGAAAATGAACCCTCTTCCAGATATGGTTCAAAAATTATCTCTCTAAACATCTGAAGAATCTCACCGTCCAAGCCCTCTTCTCCTGTATATCGCCCATCTGCCCATTCCATTGAGAATTTAATGATTTGCCTTTCTCCTCTCCTGGAGGCACTCACATTGAGATTGGCACCAAAAAGGGCTTCAAGTTTCCTTTTAAGCTCCAGGGTTTCCGGATAGGTCCTTGTACCTCTTCCAAGTACCATTGGAAGCAGGGAGTTCAACGTAACCTCATCCCTATCAAGGGGTCTGATGATATAGGCTCCCAGATAATTGGACTTGAACTTATCTGTATAGGTTGAATTGATATTTAATCCCTCACCAATTTCTTTTCTTGTGTATTCCATATTCGTAATCCCTCCTTTCAATATTCTACAAGACATTTATTACCCACTGATAAAATTCTTAATTATTTATCAAAAAAATAAAGGGCTTAACCCTTTATTTTATCCCTTCACTATTTCTACACCTGAGCTGGTTCCTATTCTGCTTGCTCCTGCTTCCATCATTGCAAGAGCTGTCTTGTAGTCCTTAACTCCACCTGATGCCTTGACTCCAAGCTTCTCTCCCACAACAGACCTCATTAGCCTAACATCCTCAAGGGTTGCTCCACCCGTACTAAAGCCTGTTGATGTCTTTACAAAGTCAGCTCCTGCCTCCATGGCAAGCTGACAGGCCTTTTTCTTCTCATCATCCGTGAGAAGAGCAGTCTCTATAATGACCTTAACCAATGCTTTTTTATCGGCCGCCACCACTACCGCCTCTATGTCAGACCTAACAAGATCAAATTTCCCGTCCTTAAGTGCCCCTACATTTATTACCATATCCACTTCGTGAGCTCCCATGGCAATTGCATCCTTTGTTTCGAAGGCTTTGGTCTGAGATGTATTGGCTCCCAATGGGAAGCCTATTACAGTTGCCACCCTAACCTCTGAATCCTCTAGAAGCTCGCTACAGTACTTCACATGTGTTGGATTCACGCATACGGCTTTAAACTTGTTTACCTTGGCTTCCTCACATAAAACTCTAATGTCCTCCTTTGATGTATCAGCCTTCAAGGCTGTATGATCAATTATTCCTGCTACATCTATCATAATCTCACCTCTCGTCTATTAATTTGTTACTGCTTGATTATTTCAACCATGTCTCCATTTCTGATTCCTGCAGCATTTCCTTCCTCGATATCCACGTGCATTTCCAGAGCATAGCTTGGATGTACCCTGACAAGTACATTGTCGAAAACGAGACCTCTTGGTCCAGGTACCCTTATACTAACTATTTCTCCGTCCTTGACGCCAAATTCCTCGCCATCCTTTGTGTGCATATGGATGTGTCTTGCAGCTACAATTGTTCCTCTATCTATCTCAACCTCGCCCTTTGGTCCAACAATCCTGACTCCTGGTGTATCAACCACATCTCCGGAGTTTCTAATCATTGGTGCAACCCCAAGGGTAAATGCATCCGTGATGGATACCTCAAGCTGAGTATCAGGTCTGACAGGGCCGAGAATCCTTACTCCCTTAATGGTTTTCTTAGGACCTACCACATCCACCTTCTCTTCACAGGCATATTGTCCAGGCTGGGAAAGATCCTTCATTTTAGTAAGTTCATAGCCTTCCCCGAAAACTGTATCCAAATCCTTCTGGCTAATATGAACATGTCTGTTGGATAATGCTATTGGCAATGTTTTTTTCATCGTAACCCTCCTAGTTTTATTTCATATGTTTATTATACTTCTTTTGACAGTGATTTTCAAAGAGATTGTCAAAAAATTGCTAGACTTGAAAACACTCCCGTCAGCTTGACGGGAGTGTAGATGCTTTCTAAATAAATCGTCTCAAATACTTCATTAGGTATTTGATAATAACAGTGTGTAGTGGGATGCTTATCAAGGCAGCCAATACTCTGGTTGGCAAGAGGACAATGAAGCCCCTCCCATATAATGTGGACAGCCAATAGGTGTTAAGTCCCAAGGATACCACGACAGTAACCAGCAGTACAGCCAGGACAATATTCTTGTAGGAATACACCTTCTCGTAATCCCTCTCTCCTCTGAATCTGTAAAATACAAGCCCTGGAATAACGCCCCATAAAATCGAGCTCAATGTGAATCCTGGATGATATGGACCCTGCGGATTAATCAGAAATCCTATAATATCTGCCGAAAAGCCAGTAAGCCCACCTACAAGTGGCCCAAACATCATACCCGACAGCATCAAGGGTAAGTCTCCAAAGCTGATTCTTAATGCAGATACTCCAGCCAGTGGCACCATAACGTAGGCAAATCTGGTCATTACAATTGATATTGCAACTAGAAATCCTGCCTTCACCATTGTACGTACATTGATTTTTGCTGTTTTTCTTCTCATTTCAATCTCCTTTCTTTAACTGACAGCTACTGCCAATTAAAGAAAGTATCTCTAATTGTCAGCGGATGCGGTAAAGAATCGCAGAAAATTTCTTTCGTCAACGGGCAACTTCCCATCCCGAGGCACTTAACGCTCTTTACCTACTCTGTCATGCCCAAACAATTCAAGTTCTAATTATATATCATGAAGTTATCATTGTAAACTGTCAATTAAATACAAGGCCTGCTTTTCCTAGTATCTCTTGCTGCTCTTAAATCTCCCTATGGTATACTTACCCTTCTTGTAGAAGATATACCCAACAAGCTGGGCCAAGGCCAGATATTTGATAAAGCTCAATCCAATTTTGCCTGCTATGTTAATAAAAAATGGTTCTGGCAGCATCTGAATAAGCAGATCAGTATTGGGGTTTAGAATCCACAGGTCATTGTTGAAAAATATTTCGTGGAAAATAGTGAAGTATTTAGTAAAGTCAGTTACAATAAGTACCCAAAGAAGGACAAGTAAAATATGGTTTGCAAAAATTCCAAGTGCCATCCATTTACCCATGAAACCAGCCTTTTCCTTTGATAGAAACAAAAATATTATACCCAAAGCAAGCAATGCTGATACTAGCTTTATGATCCTGGCAAGCTCATAAAGCCCTAAAACATCATCCATGTGATGGATTTCCCTTTCGTTGAAATGCCTATCCAGAGCATCATCCTGATTTCCCTTGAGATAGGTTATAATATCCTTTGAGACCACCAGGAGCTCTTCCTCCGTCTTGTCTGTAACCTGATATACGCCATTCTCTTCATAGGATTCCATATAGTACTCAAGATTGTAGGTATTTTCTTCAATAGCCATTACAAGGGCTATTAGTGACAATGCTATGACCAGTACAATTACCAAAATTGTATCTAATTTTCCCATACTCTCCACCTCTTTTTAAAAAAATCTGATGGACTGTCAGGGAAATCCCTTTTCCATCAGATTCTGTTTGTTGGATAAATTGTCCTTTAATCTCTACGCTTCCTCAGGAATCTCCCAATTGTGGTAAACTTCCTGGACATCATCGTTATCTTCCAGCATATCGATCAGCTTCTCCATATTTTTGATATCCTTCTCGTCCTGAAGCGTAACCATATTCTGAGGTAGGTAGGTAAGCTCTGCGGCAGCAAAGCTGTATCCAGCTTCCTGTAGACCATTTCTCACTAGGTTGAAATCTGATTGATCCATGATTACTTCAAAACCATTCTCTTCTGCCTCAAAGTCCTCAGCACCCAGCTCAATGGCCAGCATGGTCAGCTCGTCCTCATCAATGGACTCCAACCTCTCTATTGCTATAAAGCCTTTCCTGTCAAACATAAAGGACACTGAACCGCTTTGCCCAAGGTTACCACCATACTTGTCAAATGCATGTCTGACATCCGATGCAGTTCTATTTCTATTGTCAGTCAGGCAATTGACTATAATCGCGGTACCCGATGGTCCATAGCCTTCATAGATGATTTCCTCATAGCTGTCAGATCCAGATTCCCCGGTTCCCTTCTTGATAGCCCTCTCAATATTATCATTGGGCATATTTTCAGCCTTTGCCTTATCGATGGCCGCCTTCAGTGAAGGATTGTACTCTGGGTCCCCCCCGCCTTCCTTGGCCGCAACCATGATATATCTTGCCAGCTTGGTAAACACCTTGCCTCGCTTGGCATCCTCCTTGCCTTTTCTATTCTTGATATTGTTCCATTTGGAATGTCCTGCCATATTTCTACATCTCCTTCCCTTAACCTAAACATTTTAGCATAAGCTCAGGCTAATTTCACTAACTTTTTTTGGACCAATGAAATATTTATGCTTTTTTCTTCATCAGGAGCCTAATGTTAATGAATAGCAAAAAAGCCTCCTTGTATCAGCTAAAGACTTTTTTGTAGGAAGGTGGGTAATTCCTTTTATGTTCGCTTGCTCTGTTCATTCTATCTATCTTGTTTCGAACATCTTCAGGTGCTTCTCCAGTTCTGATATAGTTATCAAGGAGCTTGTATGAAAAACCCATCTCCTTTTCGTCCGTCTGATTTTCCCATAGTCCTGCGCTTGGTGGTTTTTCGATTACTGTCGATGGAATATCCAGAAGTCTGGCCAATTCAAATACCTCTTCCTTGACAAAATCAGCAAGAGGGAGCAAGTCCACCCCACTGTCACCATGTTTTGTGAAATATCCAACATGAAGCTCCGATCTGTTGCCGGTCCCACAGACCAGATAACCCATTTCCTGAGCAAAGTAATAGAGTGTCATCATTCTGATTCTTGGCTTCAGATTGGCTTTCGCCAGAGGATTTTCACCTTCAAATGGAAGAGACTTCATGTAGGTATCATAAACCAGGGACAGGTCGATGCTTGTTACATCAATGTCCAAGGATCTTGCCACCATAAGGGCATCTGTCTCATCCTGGGGATTGCTGTGTATTGGCATTATGACGCCCATACTGTCGTTTGGAAAAGCCTTCTTTGCTATGCCTGCCACAACAGCTGAATCAATACCGCCACTCAATCCAAAGACAACTCCATTTGCATTAGCTTCCTTAACCTTTTCTTGAAGCCAGACAACTAGGTTGTCAAGCTCCTTTTTTAAGTCGTTCATTCTACCAACTCCTTCACAAAATGATGAAAATAGACCATTTCTGGTCTATTTTTCAGCTTTGAGTGTTGCATAAACACAATCATCCAAAAGATATCTCAGATTCAGGTCTTCTGCCTTTGCCACAACCTCATCATCATAGGTTCCTGGCTGGAAGAAAATCATATCTATGCCTGCTTCCTTGGCTTCCTCCAAAACTCCCATACTAACCTTGGGAGGGACAACCATATCAAGCACATCAACCTTTTCAGGCAAGGCAGCTATTGAATCATAGATTTTCTCCCCTTCAAGCTCATTGTAATTGGGGCTTACACCGTATGTTGTATAGCCCTTCTCTCTTAGTATCTTCCATATTTTATAGCCGTACTTTTCTTTTTTCCCGGAAACCCCAACCACTACCCACTTGTTGGATTCCATCATTTCCTTTTTCAGATTCTTGTCTGATGTCATCATTATCACCTCGGTCTTCTTTATACCCTACTATTCCATCCATCTCACACCATCTTTTACTGGAAGGTACTTTTCTTCAACTAGGGCATAATCTATCTCACCACTTGTCATATCCTTCATATCATCCAAAAAGCTGTCACTCAGACTCTTCTTGACGTACATATCAATATATACAGTCTCCAGATATTCAACCTTCTCAGGTATGTATCCGTTTTCCATAAAATAGTTTTCTATTTTTCCGTAGGCTGTATAATTGATACCCATCCTTATAAGGTTGAACTTTTCCATGGTTACAATCACTGAAGCCTCTATGGCGATTTTGGCACCCTTGGTATAGGCTCTAATAAGCCCTCCACCTCCCAGCTTCACACCTCCAAAGTATCTGGTAACAACCACGGCAGCATTCCTCAACTCCTCTTTTTTCAGGACTTCCAGGGCAGGAATACCTGCTGTTCCAGATGGTTCTCCGTCATCATTAAACCTCTGGATGTTTGAGTCCCGTCCAAGTACATAGGCTGAAACATTGTGAGTTGCATCCTTATGCCTGGTTTTGATTTCCTCTATGAATGCCAGAGCTTCCTCCTCTGTTGTAACAGGAGCTCCATAACCAATGAAGCGAGACTTGTTGATAACAAATTCATCTGCTCCCCTTCCGGCAATTGTCCTGTAGGTCTCCTTCATGATATCAACTTCCTCCCACCTTATTTTATGATATATTCATTGAATTTTTCGTAGTCAATTTGATTTATTGTTAGGGTAAATAGTGTACCCTCCTCAGTGTACTCTATGTCATCAACCTGATACTGATTCATCAGATAGCTTGAGATTGATTGACTGTCAAATGGAATAAGCATCCTGACCCTTCTGTATTCAAGAGGTAAAGTATCCTGAATCAGCTGTTTAAGAGCTTCAATTCCTTTGCCGTTCTTGGCGGAGATATAGATTGGGTTTTCAGTTCCCAGGCCAGTTATGCTCAAGTCACCTTCATCCAGCTTATCCATTTTATTGAATACGGTAACAATTGGTTTATCCACCGTCTCCAAATCCTTAAGCAGATCCATAGTAGTGTTTATTTGAATATCCAGATCCTTGTTTGATGCATCAACCACATGAAGCAATAGGTCTGCATATTCAACCTCCTCCAGGGTACCCTTGAATGCCTGGACCAGTTTAGTTGGAAGCTTTGAAACAAATCCAACAGTATCTGAAAGCAGGTAATCCTGTCCATTGGGTAGCTTTCCTACCCTATGAGCCGTGTCTAGACTGGCAAAGAGCATATCCTCGACATAGACCTGCTTGCTTTCATCAGATCCTTCCCGCTGAACCATCAGCCTATTCATCAGGGTTGATTTGCCAGCATTTGTATAGCCCACAAGTGCAACCATGGGCATTTGGGACGAAAGCCTTTTTTTCCTTTTAACATCCCTTACTCCTTCAAGATCACTAAGCTGCCTCTCAATATTATTTATTTCCCGAAGTATGTGCCTTCTGTCGGTTTCCAGCTTTTGTTCTCCCGGTCCCCTGGTACCAATTCCAGCACCTTCCCTTGACAGATAGTCTCTAAATCCAACAAGCCTGGGCAATCTGTACTTCAGCTGTGCCAGTTTCACCTGGAGCTTTCCTTCCCTGGATACAGCTCTCAGGGCGAAGATATCCAAGATCAGTGTGGTTCTGTCAATTATTTTTCTTTTTACTATCTCCTCAAGGTTTCGTAGTTGAGCTCCAGAAAGCTCATCATTGAAAACTACAGTATCTATTTCAAGATCTTCACAGTAGGACTGAATTTCCTGTGCCTTGCCAGTCCCAATAAAGGTCGCTGCATTTATCCTGTCCTTTCTCTGGATTATACGAGCTTCTACAACTCCACCTGCAGCCTCCACCAGCTCCTCCAATTCATCTAGAGAATCCTCGATGTCAATTTTATCACTATCAAGCTCAACTCCAACAATCAAAACCTTTTCCATCTTCTCTTCCA
>JANKMX010000041.1 GCA_024649995.1 Gudongella sp.
ATATAGAGTAGAATGACTATGTAAATAAGGAATCCCAACGGCTCTACTATCTTCTGCAAGAAAACTCCCCCCTTGGTTTGTGTTCCTACGTTAAGTTTAATATTAATCAACGGCAATGTAAATACTTTCACCCATATTTCGTGCCCTATAGCAGTTTATTTTTGTTGATATGGACTTGATTTTATGCTAATATATGTTTACATGGGCGGTTAGTTCAGCTGGTAGAACGCTACGTTGACATCGTAGAGGTCGTTGGTTCGAGTCCAATATCGCCCACCATGTTTAATTCACAATTCTCAATTCTCGATTCATACCCTCTCGATGAATTCCAGAAAAATCGTAGATTTTTAGGAATTCTATCGCCGGGCACAAGCAATAAATATTGAACAATCTGTTAATGTCATTCTGAACGATAGTGAAGAATCTGGTTTTAGATGAGAAGTAAGAGGTAAAGACAGTTAACAGTGAGTAACGAACAATGAACAGTGAACAATTTATAGTAAAATTTAAGAGGTAAGAGGTAAAGACTGAAAGTGGAAGAAAAATGAGAGATCCCTCCATTTCAGTCGGGATGACAACCAGAATGTCATTCCGAGCGTAGTCGAGGAATCTGGGTTTTGAGGTAAGAAATAAAAGTTGACATCTAAGAAGTAAAAGTAGAAACCTGAGGGTTCTTTTTTTATATCCAAAGACAAGATTCTTCGCAATGCTCAGAATGACAAATTACAATAGGAAAGTCCTGATAATTAAGCGAACATATGGAAAGATTAGGCTGGCTTATCACACGAAGCAAAAAAATCGCTCTGATTTGCGTGATTTCCAGCTATTCAACTAGCGACCTAAAAGCCAAAGAACGAAAAGTATCACAGGAATCAACTTCAAGCTTAATCGATAGCAAGTCAATTTTTGAAGCAAGTGTGCCAAGACACTAATCTTGAATCAGTGAGCGGTATTATTATGACTTTCCGTAGCTCAAATTGACGTTCTATAGACAAGATTCTTCGCGAAGCTCAGAATGACACATAACACACGGAAAGTCCTATTTGAGAAAGCCGATGGGAATATTTTTGAGGACATTACTTGGCCAAGCGGCCTCGAGCGGTCCGAAAAAAACATTCCCGAGGCTTTCATAATTCAAGATGCATTGAGATGAAATGACAGTTTTATGATTAAGATTCTTCGCGGTACTCAGAATGACAATTCTTATACTTGCTTTCATGTGATTACAGAGCAGTTCATATGAAAGAACGCCTAAAAAATCCAGCGATTATTCAAAGTGTATTGATTTCTCCAAGGGAAACGGCATAGAAATCAACGGAGAATATGAGCGCGAGATTTTTTGCGGGCTTGAATCTAGAACTGTGAGTAATCACTGAAGGCAAACACAAATAAACAGAGGAATTAGAAAAGATCCCATCACAAGTGGGATCTTTCCATATTACTAGGGGGTGCTACCATTTATTTTTTTACCAGAATCTCTCTTGAATCATCAAAGAATTGCTTTACCCCATCCTTGGTCACATAGAAGGATGCGTCCACCTCAAAGCCCACATCATCCAGCCAGATACCTGGAATCAGGTGAAGAGCCATGTTCTCCTGAACAACCGTCTTGTCGCCAGGTCTTACGCTGATTGTCTGCTCGCCCCAGTCAGGTGGATAGTTGACGCCAATTGAATAACCGATTCTTGATTCCTTCACAAGACCCGTCTTTTCAATTGTCTTTCTCCATGTAGCCTCAATATCCTCAACAATAACTCCAGGCTTGATCATATCTAGTGCTGCATCAAGACCCTCAAGTACTGTCTTTCCTGTGTCAACCATAAGCTTTGGTGGTTCCTCTCCAAGATAGAGGGTCCTTGCAATTGGTACGTGATAGTGTCTGTATACTCCACAAAGCTCCAAAAGTACTGCTTCGTCATTTTCATACTTCTTCTCACTCCATGTAAGGTGAGGGGTCTTTGTAGCCTCTCCAGCCATCATTAGGGGCACAATGGCAGGATAATCTCCACTGAACTCTCCTACGCCCTTGTATTGGGCTTTGGCGACCTCTGCTGCTACGTCGCACTCCCTTACTCCAGGTGCAATATGCTTCTGGGCTGTCTTCATTACATTTGATGCAATTTGTCCAGCTATCTTCATAAATTCGATCTCATTATCGGATTTGATAACTCGAACCCAGTTGACCAGGGTGTTTGCATCCTTAAAGGTCGCGTTTGGAAGGGATTTTTCAAGCTCAACAAAGGCTCTGTGAGTGAAGTAGAACTGGTCCATCTCAACTCCGATAACCTTCTTGTCCCATCCGTGCTTCTTGATTATGTCGGCCATGTAGTGCATTGGATGCTTAACCAATGAATGAACATAGTCATCCGCATACTGGTAGATGTTCTCATCAGACAGCATGCTGGTTATCCTGGCCCCGTTTGCATCCATTCCACGACCAATCCACACTGGCTCTTCCTTATCAAGGGAAACCAATAGGCACTGATGTACATAAAAGCTCCATCCATCATAGCCTGTGAGGTAGTTCATGTTGGCGGGCTGAGAGACGAACAAGAGCTCTATTCCCCACTCCTCCATTTTTTTCTTGGTCTTTGCAATGCGTTCCTGGTACTCTTCTTTTTTGAATACATGCATAAAATTATTTCCCTCCTCGTAATTTGTAAGCTACAAGCTACATAAAACCTCTGCCCGACTCCCGAACAACTGCTGAAAACACGTAGTTTATCATGGTTACAAAGTCAAACACAGGCAAGCCAGTGGCTCTATGAACGGCCTCTGCATATGGGGGTAGGACGCTGCATTCCAGAAGTATGGCTCCAATATCCGGATTCTCTCTTTGAAGCTGGACAGCCTTGCCCACCACTTCCTTTTCCACCTCTTCAGTGTCAACAAAACCCTCCTCGTCAAGAAATGCACTGGAAAAATTGGGTTCATTCTCAAGTCCGGTAATGACCAGATTATCAACCTGGTTTATGCCACACATTCTGATCACATCCTCTGTCAAGGATCTCCCGTTGGCTGTTACAATGCCAATAGTTTTACCCACGGGAATAATTTCACCAATGAATGGAATCTGCAGGAGACTGGACAGGAAAATAGGAATTTCCAGTTTTTCCCTCAATTCCTTTTGATAAAGAGCCATAAAACCACAGTCACTGGTTATGGCTCTTACCCCTTCCTTCTTAAGCAGCTCTGCCGCTTGGATGACTCTTTCAAGACTGGACTTGTCATGGTCCATCATTTTCTGGACAGTGAGTCCCTCCACCCTCTGAAACCTTACTGGAAAATCGTAGGTTGTTGCATTGGCAACATCTCCAGGGATAAAGGGGGCCTCACTATCAAGGAGAATAATACCTATTGCCTCCCCGTAGCTTACCTGTCCCTTTTTTCGGTGATATTTCATCCGATACTCCTCCTATATTTTACCAACTCTAGATAAGAGCGGCATTTGGCAAGAATAGTGCTATCTGTGGGAATGCAACCAGAAGTGCGGTTACAAGCAACAGAATAAATATAAATGGTGGTGTATGACTTATTATCTCCAAATATGGCCGCCTGAATATGAGCTGTGCTGTAAATATGTCACAGCCAAATGGCGGTGTTGCAGATCCTATTGCCGCCTGCAGTACAACGAGTACTCCAAGAAGAATTGGGTCTACACCGGTCTGAAGTACATAAGGTGCAAATATTGGACTAAGTACGTATATTGCAACGATTGGGTCAACGAACATACAAGCTATGAAGTATGCCACTACGATAATGAATATTACGTACAAACGTGATGGATCCTCACCAAATAGCGGTGGCAGATAGGTCTGGGGTATTCGTAGGAAGCTCAGCAGGAATGAGAATGCGTTACCTGCTCCAACAAGTACAAATACAACACCTGTTACTACACCCGTCTGAAGGAAATGGTCAATCATGTCACTGAACTTGATTGTCTTGTAGATAAGCCCTTCAAGGATCAATGCATATGCAACCGATGCCGCAGCTGCCTCTGTAGGACTGAAGATACCTCCATAGATTCCACCTATTATTATTACAGGAAATCCCATAACAAGGATGCCGCTTTTCACTGATTCAATCTTCTCTTCTCTGCTAGCCTTTGCAGGACTCACAATGTTGTGTCTTTTTGAATAGATATATGCATATATAGAAAACAGTAAAAAGATTAGAAGTCCAGGCCCAACGCCTGCAAGGAAAAGCTTTCCTACAGATGTTCCCGTAACAACTCCATATACTATAAATCCAATGCTCGGTGGTATAAGAAATGCTATATCACTCGCATTTATAATCAGTGCAAGGGTGAAGGGGCTTGAATATCCCGCCTCAAGAAGCATTGGTCTCATTGTCCCACCTATTGCTGCAACCGTTGCCTGTGTAGAGCCTGAAACCGCTCCGAACATTGTACAGGCAGCATTTGTTGTTATTGCAAGTCCACCGGGGATATGTCCCAGAAAGGCCTTGGTCATTCTTATGAGTCTCTTTGCAGCCTGTCCTGATGTGATGATGTTGGCTGCCAGGATAAACATTGGCACTGCCACCAGTGAAGGTGGAATGATGCCTGTTACAACCTGCTGAATTATTACGTTCATGCTAAAATTCGGTATATATATAGTAAGATACAGAATCAGCGATCCCAGTAGGACAACCATAAAGGGAAAGCCAAACAGTAATTGAAAAATCATTGATGAAACTAATAGTAACATATGGCAACCTCCCCCCTAAGTGTCAAATTCATCTTCGGAATCATCTGATACATCCTTTCCAGTTTCGTCTTTACCATCATACAGTTCTTTTGATAACTTTTCTCCTGCGCTCCCATATTCTTCCGCTATATGAGCCAGTTCCTCTGCCTCATACTCTCCCTGCTGCTCAGGCGAAAGCCAAACATCATACTCAGATATATTCTTGATTATGGTACGAAGGTACTGTACTCCAGCCAGGAAGAACCCCACAGGAATAATAATCAGCGTATACCAGTATTGCATTCTCAAGGCTGGAGTAACGTGTCCCATTACCCTTGCCTGGTCCATATATGAATATGAGTAGCTGGCGAGCAGGAACATCACAACGCCACTTACACCGCATATTATGAATATCATCACCTTCTGTATCTTGTATGGAACAGCATCGAAAAATGCTCCCATACGAATGTGCCTTGCCTTCCGAACAGCATAACTTACCCCTGTAAAGGTTATGAGTATTGTGAATACCTCAGTTAGTTCCTCTGCAAAGTAGATGCTCCTATAAAAGGTTCTGGCTATAACATTCACTATAACCAGACTGGCCATTGCAAAGACAGATATCGATAATATAAATACCTCAAAGTGCTCTACTAGTCTTTCAAACTTTTCATAGACCAATAAGAGACCTGATGATCCTTTGTCTTTCATGTCCACACCCCTTTCTAAAACCTCTGCAACCACCTGGGTGGTTGCAGAAATTTTATATCCTCTTATGATTATTCGATGCCTAATTCAGCCTTGGCGTTCTCGATATCCGCAAGAAGTGTATCAAGTATCTCTTGTCCTTGTGGTCCTCCAATGTCGGCAAAACTATCATGAACTGTTCTTCCTGTTTCCTTGAACTCCTCAAGCTCAGCTCCTCTCACTTCGTGATAGGTTATATCTGGTCTTTCAGCAAGCATTTCCTCAAGCTCAGCCTCATGACGAGCATCTATCCACTCAGCTGCAGGAATTATTGCATCTGCCCAATAGTTTCTCATTTCCTCTTGTACCTCTGCAGGTAGTCCATCAAAATGCTGCATGTTTATAACTGGAATTCCAAGGAAAGGCTCAGCATAAATCTGTGTGAAATAGTCCTGAACCTCGTAGAAATTCATACTCTTTATTGCAAATATTGGGTTTATTTGTCCATCTATTAGATTTGTCTGTAATCCACCGTATATCTCACCATATGCCATAGGCGTTGGATCAGCTCCGTATGAGAGATAGTTTTGTGTCAGCAGTGCGGACCCCATGATTCTAACCTTGAATCCACTCATGTCCGATACGGTTTCAATTGGTCTGTTTGATGTGATTGTCTGCCATCCTTCATATAGTACTCCCAATGGAACCAGGCCGTTTCTTCTGAATGCCTCTTCCAGTACATCCATGAACTCGCCGTTCTTTACTACCCACTCAAGAGTCTCAGGCATTCTTTCCTCTGGCCAGATGTAGTGAAGGGCAAGTACCTGTGCCTCAGGAACAAATGAACTTATCCAGGCATAGTCAGAGAATACGTATTCAACCACGCCAAGCTGTGCCAGCTCGTTGATATCCCTTGTGTCGCCAAGAGTACCATATGGATAAACATCCAGGTCGTATTTGCCATCAGTTACTTCTCTCATGTGCTCTCCATAGTTTTCAGCCCACACTGTCATGAAATCCCCTTCGATTTCCTCTGATGCAAGTCTTGGCTGCATTGCTGAAGTGAGCAGGTCACCCAGGCTGGCTTCAGTCGGTTCACCGTTTTCTGCAGGCTCTTCGGCTGGTGCCGGCTCCTCCGCTGGTGCTGGTTCCTCAGCTCCACCGCATCCTGTAAGTAATAGCGTCCCCATTAACATTAGACCTAACAACACCATCAGTAACTTCTTGTTACTTTTTTTCATCCTACTTTCCTCCTTTGAATTTTGGATTACAACATACTTTGGTTTTTTCTATGTTTTGGGTACATTGCAACTATTTGTAATATTCTGTTAATTTTTACTACAATCTTCCAAGTATTTTAAGCTACCCCTGACAAACAGCTCCACACCCAGATGCAATACGGACTCGTCAATATTGAACCTTGGATTGTGGTGAGGGAAATGAGTACCTAGATCCTCATTTCCCGTCCCCAGGAAGAGAAAAACACCAGGTATTCTGGCAGTAAACTCAGAGAAGTCCTCACTTGCCATAGACCAATATGGAATTACATTGTCTGCCCCCACAATCTCGATTGCAGTATTTCTCATATGGTCAGTCATAGTCTCATCATTGATCAGTGGAATATTCTCCCTGACCCACTCTATTTCGCACTGGCATCCATGGGTTTTTGCCACGTCCTTTGCCAGTCGCTCCAATCGATAGATTGGGGGATCTCCTGCGTCATCGTAGAGGGTCCTGATGGATCCCTCCAGAATAACCTCATCAGGTATTATATTTGCCTTGGTTCCACCGTTTATCTGGCCAAAGGTCAAGGTAATCGGTCGCATTGCACTTATCTCCCTGGTAAGTATCCTCTGGGAGGACAATACAATATCTGATGCTGCTATTATTGGGTCAATTGCGGTTTCAGGATAGCCGGAATGGCCTCCGTAGCCTATAACCCTGATCTTGAAGATATACAAGCCGGACATTACTCCTCCAGCGGATATTCCAACAACCCCCGATGGCAATGGCGTCCATATATGTACTCCCACTGCTGCATCAACCTTGGGGTTATCAAGAACTCCCTCCTCAATCATGGGCAAAGCTCCTGCATTTTCTTCATTGGGTTGAAAAACCAATTTAATTTTTCCCTTTATCAGCTCTTTGTTCTCTGATAATATCTTTGCTGCTCCCATAAGCATGGCCATGTGGGCATCGTGTCCACATGCATGCATCACTCCGGGATTGGTTGAAGCGTAGGCTACCGTGTTTTCCTCCTGAATGGGCAATGCATCCATATCCGCCCTCAGCATAAGCACCGGTCCCTCTTCATGACCTTCAATCATTGCAACCACACCGGTCTGTGCAACCCTTTCGGTTTTAAGACCCAGGTTCTGAAGGTACTCCTCAACCTTTCTGCTTGTTTCATGCTCCTCAAATCCAAGCTCAGGGTGAGCGTGAAAATCTCTTCTTAGCTCAACCAGCTCATTTTGCAATTCTTCACTTTGTTCCTTGATCCAATCCATTTCCTAAAAGTCAGCTCCCTTAATGTGACTTTACTTGGTATCCGAAGTTTCTGGAATTTTTCCTTCCCAGCCCAGGAAATATGACAGTTTTTCTGTCGCTTCCTTCAAACCTTCCTTTATTTCGTCAATCTTGCTGTATGTCTGTCGGATACTTGCACCACTTACACTTACAGCTGCCACTATCTTGTTGTCGAAGTTTCTTACTGGCATTGCTATACAGGTAAGTCCAGGTGCAAATTCCTCATCATCAATGCTGAATCCCTGTTTCCGGATTTTCCTCAGCTCCTCCATCAGCGAATCAATACCAGTGAAGGTGAAGCTTGTGTACTTTGTATATGGTCCTTCCCCAAGGATTTCAATTACCTCTTCCCTAGTCATATCTGACATCAAGGCCTTACCCATTGCAGTGGCGTGGAGTGATTCCCTGGCGCCTATCTGCAGATTTGCAATAAGACTTGACTTGGCGTTTACCTTGGAAATGGTAACGACGCTGTCCTCAACACGTACTCCTAAATTTACTGTTTCCTGATACTGGTTACATAACTTCTGCAAGATACCGATGTCAAAATTATATAGATTCCGCTGTTGAGGTATCACATTTCCAATTTCAAACAATCGCCATCCCAAACGATATTTCTTGGACTCTTGATCCTGCTCCAAATAGTTTCTTGCCGCCAGTGTATCCAATATCCGGTGTACGGTGCTTTTTCCAATATCCAACTTCGTGCTGAGCTCGCTGACGCCCATTCCTTCCTGGTAGCCTTCCTCGGCCAAAATCTCCATTACCTCCAGAGCCTTGTCTATTGTCAATACGGGATATTTTGGTGTATGCTGGGATTTGTTTGTAGCCATCTTATTCACCCTTTCCAAAATTCTTAGTACATTTTCTATTAACATAGGTCCATTGTACCAAAGAACCAGGGCTGGAGAAAGGCTCTCTTATCCAGAAAGCCTCCTTCCTTCATTTTCTATACCCAGCCTCGAGCTTTCATTGATTTTTCAATTTTTCTAAGTGCATTGATCCAAGCTGCGTTACGCATTGAAGTCTTTTCACCTGCCGCAGTTTCGACTGTATTCTTATAAGCCTTGGTTATCTGCTCCTTAAGCTTCTCATTCACCTTGTCAAGCTCCCAATAGTCATCAGTAAGACCCTGGGTTCTTTCAAAGGAACAAACTATTGCGCTTCCGCAGTTTGTAAGAACATCTGGAACCACCAGAGTGCCCTTCTTCTCAAGCATCTTCTCAGCCGCTGGCGTCACAGGTCCGTTTGCACATTCCATTATAACCTTGGCCTTTATGTTGTCTGCATTTTCCTCATGTATTACACTTTGAACCGCTGCCGGCATAAGTATGTCCACATCCAGCTCAAGAACGCTGTTTACATCAAGGGTCTTCTCACATGGGAAGCCTTCGATCTTCTTGTTCTCTGCAACGTATTCCTCAAGCTTTGGAATGTCCAATCCATTGGAGTCATATACTCCTCCAGTAAGGTCTGCAATTCCTACCACCTTGTAGCCTTCCTCATGCAAGAGTCTTGCAGCAATTCTTCCAACGTTTCCAAATCCCTGCATGGCTATTGTTGCACCCTTGGGAATATTGTTGTCCTTCATGACCTCCATGGTCACAAAGTATGCACCTGTTCCTGTAGCTTCCATGCTTCCAAGGGTTCCACTGGTTTCTGCAGGCTTGTCGTTGATTGCCGCAGGGCTGTGGAAGCCATTGATTTCCTCATACTCATCAAGCATCCATGCCATAGTCTTGGCACTGGTTCCAATGTCGGCACCAGGTACGTCAACCCATGCTCCCTTGACAGGAAGCTTTCTTATATATGCTCTAGACAGTCTTTCAAGCTCCCCCTCGGAAAGCTTTCTGGGGTCAACCTTTACGCCGCCCTTTCCGCCACCTGCAGGTATCCCTGCAACTGCGTGCTTGACTGTCATCCAGAAGCCCAATGCCTTAACAATATCCAGATCAAGGTCAGGTACAAATCTCAAACCATTCTTAACCTGGCCCAGAGCGTCATTGTAATGAACCCTGTATGCATCAAATATTTCATAGTCTCCATTGTCCATTCTCATTGGAATGGTGAACTGGAAAATTCTCTTTGGTTTAGATAGATACTTCACTACATTGGGATCAAGCTTTGCAAGCTCACTTGCTTCCCTTAAGGTAGTTAAAGCTGTTTCAAAAGGATTGTTACTCATTTTTAACACCTGCCTTTATGGTCTTGGAATTGATAGGTCTTCTTTGTAATCATTGAATACAAGTTCATGCTCACTTTCATCGCACCATTCCTTGGCGATCTTTGCCATACGAACCTTGATTGGTATCAGCCTATCCAATGGCTCATCATCATGCCAAGCATTGTAGATATCCATCTCATTCTTGCCAGGCTCAAACTTGAAGTAGACTGGAGCACAAATTCTTGCTATCTCATCTGCGTCAACATGTCTTTGAACATTACCCATGGAATCAACAAGACTCATATATACATCCATTGGAATGCTTGTTGCACTTCTTATTGCTGAGAACATTGGAAGTGTAAGGTCAGCCAAGGGATTAAAGCTGTCTGCTCCCATATCTTCCAGCATCTTACCTGCTATTGCATTTCCATGACCGGCAAATACGGAAACCTTGAATTTTGTCTCTGCAGGAATCAGGCCTGCTGCTCTCATTTTCACAACCGTATACAGTACACTTTCATCAGTGATCAAGAATCCTCTGATTCCTGCGTTCAGGCAACGATCAAATTCCTTTAGCCACAGGCGCATGTTGTCCTGTCCTCTTAATCTCATTCCTGAAACATATCCCTCAGGAGTCTTATATTGGTTTCCTCCGTCCCATGCCCTTGAAGCCATTGGGTTTACCAGAGCCTCAATTTTTGCATCAGCTGATATCTGAGCATACTCTTTCAACTCAGCCTTGTCTATCAGGGCTGAACCGCCTACCAGACCGATTACTCTGTGTATTACAGCCTTTTGCTTGTCAATCTCCTTAACAAGGTTGGCAAAGTTGTTGGCACTTTCGATCCCTGTGATTTCCATTCTGTAATGAGCTCCGCCTTCAAAGGTCTTGTCTGAAGTAGGCAGGTCATATTTATCCCTTATAGGAAATTTCATTTCATTTTGCATATAATCCATCATTTGTTTAAAAGCCATCTTTATACCTCCAGTTAGTAAGTAGTTTTGATTGTAGTGTTCTCCCTATTATCTATCCTGTCTTGCCTATTACTTGTATTCCTTGAACAGTTCCTCAAATTCCTCAATTGGTTCCGTCACATGGTAAACGTAATCATCTGATGGGAATACTCCTTCCTTAACGTCCTTGATGTATTCCTTGTATGCATTGGTCTCAACTTCTGCAACGTTTGCATACTTCTTGACGAATTTCGGTGTGAAGGCCTGGAATTTACCAACCATGTCACTGCTGATAAGCAGCTGTCCGTCACAGTCTCCAGCTCCGATTGAGTATACCGGAATCTCCAATAGGTCTGCGATGAACTTTGTTACCTCAGGTGGTACTGCCTCTACAAGAAGCATCATTGCTCCAGCTTCCTGAACTGCCAATGCGTCTTCAATAACTCCTCTTGCACTTTCAACTGTTCTTCCCTGTGCCTTAAATCCACCTAGCTGCCCTGAGCTTTGAGGAGTAAGTCCGATATGACCAAATACTGCTATACCTGCATCAGTGATTGCACGGATTCTGCTTTGTATTCTGACTCCACCTTCCAACTTGATTGCGTCAACGTCAGCTTCCTTAAGGAATCTTACTGCATTGTCTACAGCTTGCTCATCCGAGCTTTGATATGAACCGAATGGCATATCTCCTATAACAAATGTTTTTGGAGCACCTCTTCTTACAGCCTGGCAGTGTGAAATGCAATCTTCCATTGTTACAGGCACTGTTCCGCTGTAGCCAAGAGTTACCATACCCAGTGAATCTCCAACCAGAAGCATGTCCATTCCAGCTGCTTCAGCAAACATGGCTGTCGGATAATCATAAGCTGTGATCCAAGCCACCTTTTCTCCGGCTTTCTTCATCTTGTACAGATCCAACACACTTTTCTTCTTTGGCATCCTAAATCTCCTCCTCATCTTTTATAACCATTTACTTCCAACGTCCTATTCTTTGCAGTTCCATCTATTGGAACGGTGGTCCATAACAATGCGATCCCCCTTCTAAGATGCTCCCGCTCTATTCTACAGCTATCATTTGAAGAAGTTAATATATTATTTAACCACCAGCTTTGAATGCTTTTCTAATTTATTAGAACGTTGTTCTACTTTTGATACTATAGTAACTTTTTTTATGTGTCAAGAATATTTTTCAGAAATTTATGAATAGAGACTCCTTATGTTTCCCAGTATTTTCAAGCATTGGGTATATAGCTTGTATCCGTTGATTAGCTGGGATTATATGAAGTTTTTTTCATAAATTTTCACCGAAAACACTAACAGATTGAGCCTATATTGTATTTTTGTAAAATACAATATATATTGGAACGATATTCCAATTAAGCTTTTCTGCATTATAAAAGACCAGGAAGTATTATTCCCTGGCCTCTGCTGAAGCAAGCTAGTTCAATTATATTTTCTTTCATTATATGTCACAATCTATTAACTAGTCGGATTGATCCTCCAAATACTCCACTGCGATCTTGACAAGAAGCTCCACTCCATTTGGAAGTATATCCTCGTCTATATCAAATCTGGGGTGATGGTGGGGGTAGTCAGTCCCCTTGGCCTCGTTTGCCGTTCCTAGAAAAATGAATGTACTTGGAATCCTTTTGGAAAACTCTGCAAAATCCTCCCCAAGCATTACACTGATATCTGATGTAACCAGATTTTCTCCACCAACAATACTTTCTGCAACATTTTCTGCCAGACCCGTCATTTTTTCATCATTGTACAAGAGGTCGTTTCCACATTTGAACTGGAGGGAGCATGTGGTTCGGTGAACCTTTGATATCCCATCAACTATTTCCCTCATCCTCTCCTGTATCTTGTGGGTATCCCTGTGCAGGCACCTTAATGATCCTTCAATTTCCATCCTCTCTGGAATGATTATTGGGTAGGTCCCGGCATTCACCTTTCCAAATGAAATGATTGTAGGCTTTAACGCATCTGTTTCATTAAGTACCATTTCCTGCAGGGCCTTTATCATGTCTATTCCGGACAGGATTGGACTGATGGTTGTATGGGGCGCCCCGCCGTGCCCTCCCCTTCCATTTACAAGTAGCTTGAAATAGTAGCTTGATGCCATAAGAGGGCCCTTTGCGACTCCTACCTTTCCAGACTGTAAAGGTGACCATAGATGCATCCCAACCGCAGCATCCACCTTGGGGTTTTCAAGGATTCCTTCACCTATCATAATTTCAGCACCGGCGTCCTCCTCATTTGGTTGAAAGATGAACTTTACGTTTCCATGGAGCTCTTCCTTCCTTTTGGAGAGAACCTTTGCAGCCACCAGCATCATGGCCAGGTGTCCATCGTGGCCACATGCGTGCATCACGCCTTTGTTCCTGGAAGAGAAGGGGAGTCCTGTCTCCTCATCAAGAGGCAAGGCATCCATATCCGTCCTGAGGGCTACGGTCCTTCCAGGGTGTCTGCCTCGAAGCAATCCAACAACCCCTGTCTTGGCAACGTTTCTTTGGACTTCAAGTCCCAGGTCTTCCAGATATCCGGCAACTGTTTCCCCTGTTCTAAACTCCTGAAATCCCAGCTCTGGATTTTCGTGGAAGTCCCTCCTTAATCCTACCAACTCTTCCTTAAGCTTTTCAATTTCCTTTCTGATATCCATTACATATCTCACTCCCTGACCCATAATCATTAGCTTTATGAAATAATGGTACCCGTAAAAGCAACCAGATACACAAGCACCCTGTTTTATCATCCCCTTCAAAGACAATGGTTAGTTTTATCTGTCTCTTATGGTCCAACACTCATTGTCCCAAACAGAAAAAGCTGGGGTCATTTCCCCAGCCTCGCCTTCTCAAGGACTTCCAAATCAAACTTCTTCATCTGAAGGAAGGCCTTTGTATATCTGTCCATCTCCTCAGGATTTCCATCAAGCATAACTTGAGACATGTTATAGGGTATTATCTGCCATGAAACTCCATACTTGTCCTTTATCCATCCACAGACCTCAGCTTGAGGATCGGCGGATAGTTTATCCCAGTAATAATCTATCTCCTCTTGATCTCTGCACAGTACCTGAAATGAGAATGCCTCATTGAATGTGAAGTCTGCACCCATGGCGTTGTCCATTGCTGAAATTACAAACTCATTAAGGTGAAACTCCGAGAAATTCACCACGGCTCTCTTGTCAGGCGCTTCACCTTCAGAGTATTTGCTAATAAGCTCCACAGTTGAATCCTTGAAGACATCAGTGTAAAATTCAATAGCCTCCTCAGTCTTTCCACATACTCCATTGGAGAACATAAGCACTGGAACAATTCTCTGAGAAGCTTTTCCACCTCTGTCATACAGTAGTTGCCAATTCAATCCAAATCTGTCCTCCACCCATGAATACAGTTCGCTGAATGGATACTCTCCCAAGGCCATCCGCTCTTCACCTCCGTCAGAAATAGCCTCCCAGACCCTTCTGAGCTCCTCCTGGTTGTCGAAGCTTACCAGCAGGTTGATTGATGGATTAAACCTAAAGTATGGTCCAGCACTTATTGCTTCAAACTCTACTCCTGCCAGACTGAAGCTGACCATCTCCGTGTCACCTGACGGTGTATCCCTTATGACTACACTGCCCTTTATTCCCGAGCCTTCGAATAGCCCTGCATAAAACTCCGCTGCCTCCTTTGCTTCCTTGTCAAACCATAGATGTGGTATTATCTTTTGCATCATCACCACTCCTTAAAACTCTTTGACAGCCACCTACATTATAAATTTACCCCTAATTGATACATGTTATCAATTATTGCAAGAAAAAACAAGGGGACGTTTCATCAGTCTCAAGACGAATGAAACGTCCCCCTGTCTTTATTTATGCTTCCTTGTTTATTATATCCTTTACCTTCATGATTCTGGTAATGGTACTTCTTTCATTCTCATCCAGCTTCATACGGATAAATCTGATTGTTTCCTCAAGCTCAGGAATGGTCCTGTACTCAAGTGCATTTACTCTACGTCTTGTCTTCTCTATCTCATCAGCCATGAGCTGGCAGGCCTTCTCAACCTCAGCCAGCTGAAGCAGTTCGGGCATAATGGCGTATAGCTTTGAAATTGCATCATCAAGCTCTCCCGAAGTCTGTGAAAAGCCGTAGGGGTATATGCTGCCCTCGTCTCCCTCAAGCTTCCTGATGAAATTCATCACCGGAACATGAACGCTCATTACGTTCCTTTTCTTGATATCGACGCTTATGGTTTCCTTTGGAAAGGCAACAGCCTCCTGAAGAATCTCAGGGGACATGACTGCACTTGCAAGAAGAAACTCATCAAAGGCATCCTTCAGATCCTGTTCAACCTGGGTACGAAGCTTCTTGTTCTGTTTTATAAGCTCAATAAACCTTCTCATAAGCTCATCCTGCTTGTCCTTCAAAAGCTTGTGACCTCTTGTGGCGGTCTTAAGACGCGCCTTCAGTCGGGTGAGCTCCATACGAGTAGGGTTAACATTCAAAACAGCCATCTACTCATCCCCTTCGTCTTCCAATGGAAGGTATTTGTCAAGATACTCCTGACGAATTCTCTTAAGCTCCCCTCTTGGAATAATCTTCAGCAGTTCCCACCCAAGATCAAGGGTGTCCCCTATGCTTCTGTTGTTTTCATAGCCTTGGTTTACATACTGGTTGTCAAAGGCTTCGGCAAACTTTGCAAAGGCCTTGTCGGCATCTGAAAGGGCCGACTCACCAAGTATGGTAGCAAGCTCTCTTGCTTCAATACCGGATGTGTATGCAGCATAGATCTGGTTCATTGTATCCGCATGGTCCTCTCTGGTCTTGCCATCTCCTATACCCTTGTCCTTAAGACGTGAAAGGGAAGGCACAACGTTTATTGGTGGCTCGATACCCTTCTTGTAAAGTGCACGTGACAGTATGATCTGTCCCTCAGTGATATAGCCCGTAAGGTCGGGAATCGGGTGGGTTATGTCATCCTCAGGCATTGTAAGGATTGGAATCTGGGTTATGGAACCCTTTCTTCCCCTTATTCTACCCGCTCTCTCGTATATTGTGGAAAGGTCAGTGTAAAGATATCCAGGATATCCCCTACGACCTGGTACTTCCTTCCTGGCTGCCGATGTCTCACGAAGAGCCTCGGCGTAGTTTGTCATGTCTGTCAGGATAACCAGCACGTGCATGTCCTTTTCATATGCAAGGTACTCTGCACAGGTCAGTGCCATCCTTGGTGTTGCGATCCTCTCGATTGCAGGGTCATTTGCAAGGTTTACGAAAAGCACCGCCCTGTCTATTGCCCCTGTCTTTGTGAAGTCCTCAATAAAGAACTGGGCTTCCTCAAATGTTATACCCATTGCAGCAAATACAACGGCAAAGTTTTCGCCTGTACCAAGTACCTGTGCCTGTCTTGCAATCTGAGCGGCAACCTCTCCGTGAGGTAGTCCCGAACCGGAGAATATGGGAAGCTTTTGTCCCCTTACAAGTGTGTTAAGTCCATCTATACATGATATCCCAGTCTGTATGAACTCCTCTGGATAGTCTCTTGACACTGGATTTATGGGTACTCCGTTTATATCTACCTTTTTCTCTGGAATAATCTTTGGTCCGTCATCCTTTGGTCTTCCAAGACCATCGAATATACGACCGATCATGTCCTCGCTGACTCCAAGCTCAAGAGGCTTTCCAAGGAACTTAACTCTGGTTTTTCCAAGGTTGATTCCGGAGGATCCTTCAAAAAGCTGAACCATGGCCTTGTCGCCGTTTACCTCAAGGACTCTACCACGTCTCTTTTCGCCCGTGCCAAGCTCAATGTCAACAAGCTCCTCGTACTTGACTCCTTCTACTCCGTCAACAACCATCAATGGTCCAACAACTTCTCTTACGGTATTGTATTCCTTACGCATCCAGGATACCTCCTTCCTCTATGAGTTTATTTATTGCCTGTGTAAGCTCTACGCTTATTTCATCTATCTTGTGAAGCTCTTCCTCTTCAATATACTTGCTTCTTGCTATGTTTTCCCTTACTGGCATATGCTCTATGTCCTTAAGGTATACTCCCTTTTCCAGGGCCTTCATTCCAAGGTCGTAGAACTGAAGTATAAGCTTTAGCATCTTGTTCTGCTTCTCCAATGAACAGAAGGTATCTATATCATGGAATGCATTCTGCTGAAGGTAGTCCTCTCTCAGTGACTTTGTGGCCTCAAGCTTCAGCTGGTCCTCTTCTGAAAGTGAATCCCTACCTACCAGTCTAACAATTTCCTGAAGTGATGACTCCTCCTGAAGGAGGTTCATGGCCTTTGCCCTGTTTTTTGCAAACTCAGGGTCTATGTTCCCTGCCATCCACTGGTCCATCTTTGTCTGGTAGAGTGTATATGAGTTCAGCCAGTTGATTGCCGGGAAGTGCCTCTTGTAGGATAGTGCGTGGTCAAGACCCCAGAATACCTTTACTATCCTAAGGGTTGCCTGTGAAACCGGCTCAGAGATATCTCCACCTGGAGGTGAAACTGCTCCGATTACAGTTATGGCTCCCTCTCTGTTGTCCGATCCTTCACATATTACCTTTCCTGCCCTCTCATAGAAGGCTGCAGCTCTTGATGCCAGGTATGCAGGGTAACCCTCGTCACCAGGCATCTCCTCAAGACGTCCTGACATCTCTCTTAGGGCCTCTGCCCATCTGGAGGTTGAGTCTGCCATTATGGCGACTGAATATCCCATGTCCCTGAAGTATTCTGCAATTGTTATTCCTGTATATATTGATGCCTCTCTAGCGGCAACAGGCATGTTCGAGGTGTTTGCTATAAGAACGGTTCTCTTCATCAGTGACTCCCCGGTTGTGGGGTCGATGATTTCAGGGAACTCCATCAGTACGTCGGTCATCTCGTTTCCACGCTCTCCACAGCCAACATAAACCACTATCTCTGTGTCCGCCCATTTGGCCAACTGGTGCTGTACAACCGTCTTTCCTGAACCGAAGGGTCCTGGAATCGCTGCAGTACCACCCTTTGCAACTGGGAAGAAGGTATCGATTACCCTCTGTCCCGTCAGTAGCGGAACATCCGGATTCAGTTTCTTGGCAAAGGGTCTACCCTTTCTGACAGGCCACTTCTGCATCATCTGAAGCTTCTTTTCCCCATCAAGAACACAGATTTCCTCAACAACTGTGAATGAGCCTTCCTTTATTTCTGTCACCTCTCCTGACATTCCAGGAGGTACCATAATCTTGTGCAAAATAAGAGTTGTCTCCTGAACGGTACCGATTACATCACCTGATTCAACCTTGTCTCCAACCTTTACAGCCGGAGTGAAGTCCCACTTCTTCTCCCTGTCCAGGTTATCAACCTTGGTACCTCTGGTCATGAAGTCTCCGGATTTCTCCCTGAACTCATTCAGGGGTCTCTGGATTCCATCAAACATGGCCTCCATCATTCCAGGTCCAAGCTCAACTGACAACGGCTCCCCAGTGGTGTAAACAGGGTCCCCGGGACCAATTCCCGTGGTCTCCTCATAGACCTGGATTGACGCTCTGTCGCCTCTCATCTCTATTATCTCACCGACAAGCTTGAAATCGGATACTTGTACTACGTCGTATACATTAGCTTCATCCATCCCCTCGGCAACTACCAAGGGTCCAGATACTTTTACTATTTTCCCTACTTTCAAGATAAGCCCTCGCTTTCTATAAAATATTTGATCCTACGGCCTTTTCAACATTCTCGTTTATCCTGTCCATCCCTATATTCAGGGTTCCCTGGTTGCTAGGGATAAGAATAACCGCAGGGATTATCTCTTTGTCATATCTATCCACAGTATCTGGTATCAAATTGGCAATCTGCTCTGTGATAAAGATAACGCCATAATTACTTCTGGCCATTGTATCCACTGTTTTTCTGGCTTCCTCTTCCTCCCATACGGTGAAAACATCCACGCCGAGAGCCTTGAAGGCCAAAACGGAATCCTTGTCGCCAATTACTCCCACTTTAAACATAAAGATCACGCAACCTTTCTCTTATGGCCTCTGGTGAAAGATTGTTCGTCTTAGAAACCATTATAATCCTTAATACCTTAATCTCCATTTCCTTGGCCACCAGATATGAAAAGATGGGCTCCGGTCCGAATGTAACGGACTTGGAATCCTTGTTCAGCTTGATCATGTAGTTGTCCATGTGCTTTTCAAAAGCCGACAGTCTGCCTGTCTCCTGATAGGCTTGGAGCCCTTGCAGCAGCTCCTTGCTTATTCTGGCATGCCTGAACTTGTTCATCATTACATCGATTGAATCATTCATGGTAAGGAGGATATCATCCCTTTCAATGTTACCGTTGAAAAGAATCACTTCCCTGAAGAAGTTTAGGTCCTTACCCTGCTTCTTAAGCCTTATTGCGGCTGAAACATTCAGAAAATCAATGTAATCCCTTACGTATGCCTTAAACAGGTCTATTCCAGTCTTGTCGGCGATCTTGTAGAGATGCTTGAAATAATGTCTGTCTGCAAGAATGTCTATCCTCTGAGGATCCTCCTGTTGATCAAAATCCTTCAGGATCTCTTCAATGGCCGCCTTGAACTCAGGCTGAATATCCCTCATCTGTTCTGCATTAAACATCGCCTTCAATTTATTGAAATCAACCGTCCCCACCTGAATATACAGGTCGGAAAGGTCCTTCTTCATTACATGCTCCTTAAGCATAACCTTCAGGTTGTGATAGTCATACTTAAGGGCCATCAGGTCCACCACCTCATCACGAGGGGAAATCTCCCTCATGAGGTCGTATGACCTTTTCAGCTCATGGGACAATATCTTTTCATAATCCTCGCCTTTTTCCACAGCTGATACAGCACCTGCATATTGAGTATCTCCAAGGGTTCTCAGTACCTCCTCAAGATCCTTTGCATCAACCATCTTGTCAATGGTCAGTTGGGCAAGGAGCCTAGTTTCAAGGACTCTGGTACGGGTTACCCCCTGGGTAAATTCCATTCTATCCATGAACTCACTCCTATTCTTCAAAGAGTTTCTGTGCAATCTCCCCTTCGAGGTCCTCCCTGATTTCGTCCACCAGGGCATCGAATGTATAGTTGTATACTATTTCTCCATCCTTAAGTATATATCCCGACTTGACAGAAGGGTCCTCCACAAGCTCCATATCCTTGGAAAGCTCCTCCAACTGGTTCATTTTTCCCTTTGGAACAAGAAGTGTGGGCTTGCCGTCTATCTTAATTTTTTCAAGAGAAGATTTCACATAGCCCAGGTATTCTTTCTGGTCAAGGTTTGACAGCCTATCCTTTGCCATCTGAAAAACCTTGTCCATGACCTCCTGCTTGGCAGTAAGCTTTTCGTCCCTGACCTTTAGCTCAGCACTTGAGACCACTCTGCCCTTAAGCATTTGTGCCTCTGTCACAGCCTTTTCCAAGATCTTCTCCCTTCTATCATTTGCTTCCTTAACCCTATGGTTGATATGGCTTCTGTTCTTCTTTTCCGCCTCCTCAACTATCTCACTTGCCTTGTTTTTGGCATCCTCAAGAATCTTTTGGGTAAGGTTATCTAAATTTGACATAGCTTCACATCCTTACTTTTTCTAGAAACTTACGGCGTTTACAAGAATTAGTGAGATTACAAATGCCAGCAGGGCATATGTCTCAACCATTACTGAGTAGATGATACCCTTAGTTGAATGCTCTTCGTTCTTTGCAAGAATTGAGATACCTGATGCTGCAACCTTACCCTGAGCTATTGCTGATTGCCATCCAACAAAACCGATTGGCATACATGCAGCCAGCAGATACATACCATGGGCAAGTGTCATTCCTGCATCAAGCTGTCCAAGGACCAATAGTCCGATTACAAATCCGTAAAGGCCCTGTGTACCTGGTAGAAGCTGAAGTACAAGTGAACGACCAAACTTCTCAGGCTCCTCGATTATCAAGCCGCTTGCTGCCTGTCCTACAATTCCTATTCCGATTGCTGATCCTATTCCTGAAAGGAATACAGCCACCGCTATACCTAGTCCTGCGAAAAATACCCCACCATATGAAACAATAAATTCAGTAAATGTCATTTACATTTCCTCCTAACCTATTTTAGATTGATATATTTTGGTTTGCTTCTAAGCTCGTTGAATCTCTTTCCTCCACCTTCGTAGAATTTACCGAAGAATTCAACAAAAATAAGTCTTATGGCATGGACGTATGCTCCAAGGAGCGTCAGTCCAAGATTGAATGTCTGCCCGAAGATGAAAATCACAATGGCTCCGATAAAACCAAGCACACCACTTCCTGCAACCATTCCAGCCATCATGTTGACCGCACCGGCAATAAATCCTCCGGCAAGTCCAAGGGCCATAAGCCTTGAATAAGATACAAAGTCACCTACATAGCCTGATATTCCATACAGGGAGTAGATTCCTCCTCCTATTTTCCCTACCATTCCTTCTGCATCTCTTCCACCTGTCAAAACTATTCCCACCATTCCAGCTATCATGACTATGAAGCTTATGGTCTTAACAATTTCAGGAAGGGTCATGACAATATTCAGAAGATATACAATCGCTCCTGTCAATGCAAGATACCACAATCCAACATCAAATAGAGCATCCTTGGTTTTTCCATTTTGTACAAGGACATAGGCCTTGATTCCCAGTGCAAAATATATATGGATCAAACCGAATATTATGGATAGTATAAGAAGGGAATTATAATCCTCAGCGGGCTCAAACAATCCCGGAAGAGGTATTATCCCTCCAAATAGAGACCCGTAAAGGAATCCCCATATTATTACTGAAAAGCTCAGATAATAGAAAAACTTTACGAAAAGCTTGGTGTTTTCCTTTAAATTGAACTTCTTGAGAACATACAATGTTCCCATCAGCATTATGAGTCCATATCCCACATCAGCAGCCATCATACCAAAGAATGCAAGGTAGAATGGTGCCAAAAGAGGCGTAGGATCAACTTCACTGTATTTCGGCATTGCGTACATCCCGGTTAGGGATTCAAATGCCTTTGCAAATTTTGAATTCTTCAAAAGAATTGGAGTATCATCGCTTTCCTTCTCCGCTTCCTTCATTTCCATATAGTAGATATTGTCCAGTCTTTCCTTTACTTTAGTCTCAAACTCCTTCGCCTTGTCTGAAGGTATGTAGCCCTTTATGACATCGACGTTGTCAGTTGATACAAAATTCTCAGCTGCAGCTGTTCTTAGCTTTTTGTTGCTAAGATAGTCGTATACAAGCTCCAAGCTGGCTATCCGTGAGGTCATGGTTCTCAGTTCCTTCTCGACCTCTTCCATCTGGGAATTGAGTTCCCCGATCCTTTCATTTATCTTTTCCATCTCCTGGGCAGGCTTTTCCTCACCCTGGATTTTAATCCTGGAAAAACTTGTATTCCTAAGGCTGTCTATTGCCTTCTTTACCTCGTCTCCATAGGATATGGCCACAAGGTACAGATTATCCTTGTCCTCCTCCACGACCTGGTAATAGGTCTTTTCGAAGCCTGTCATTTCTTCATCAAGTCTGTCCCTGAGCTTTTTCGGTACAGTTCCCGTGAAAATTTCAGCCCTGTTTATCCCATTGATATCAGTTATTGGAAGGTCTATTGATTTCCAAGGCTTAAGCTCCAGCAGTCTGGTTTTTGCCTTATCCTTCTCATGCTTGAGGGATTCCATCCTTCCCCAAAGCTCTTCAACACCATCAAGGGTCTCATTGTAGTCAATGGACAGTGCCTCTTTTTCAAGCTCATCGAAGGTGTAGGTGCTCACACCCTCCTTCATGGCCTTGATGCCGGTTGGCTTATCGTGGAATTTTGACAATATCTTAATGCCGCTACCTACTCTGCCTATATCGTCGTCAATTTCCATCAGCTCTTCAGGCATCTTGACATTTTTCAATCCCAATTCCGAAAGGGTCTCGTCTACACCAAGATTTGTAAAGTGGACGTACTCAAACTTCTGAAGCTCGTGGAGAAGATCTTCCTTGGAAGAATCGAAGGCAAATAAGCTGAATTCATTCATCTTAACTATTGCCATTACTGTTCACGATCCTCTCAATTATTATATTAGCCACCTTTTCAAGCTTCTCGCTTTCCATCTTCTTCAGTTCCTCAGCCTCTGCACTACCCCTTTCCAGAATTGGCTTTGCTTTGGC
>JANKMX010000042.1 GCA_024649995.1 Gudongella sp.
GAATACATCCCAAAGGGAGCTGTCTCAAGACTTTTCTTATTATCTTTCATGTACTCCATTAGATCCATTTTTAAGTCATTTAATGTTAGGTCAGTTATTGAAATCCCACCTGCCATCTCTTCAAGATCTATAACTTCATCCTGCAATTGTTTTAACTGTTTTCTTCTATATTCCAGATCATTCATTTTGTTTTTCTCATCAAACTCTATTATGTTTTCTTCTCCAGTTGCAGAAATATCCATAAGAACCATTTTACCTGTTACTCTTGCTTCAAGATTAATGTACTCATCTAATTCCATATTTGGCCAAAAATTAACTAATTGAATCGAATTATTGAAAGAACCTATCCTGTCTATTCTACCAAATCTTTGAACAATTCTCACGGGATTCCAATGAATATCATAATTTATTAGATAATCACAATCTTGTAGGTTCTGTCCTTCAGAAATACAATCAGTTGCAATCAATACGTCGATTTCGACTGTAGCTTTTGGTGTAACTTTACTTCTTTCTTTTGACTTTGGCGAGAAAAATGTTAGTACATTATATATATCTTTATTTTTAATCTCTTTGACGGTAGTTTGATTTGAACCTGTTCCTGTAACTAATCCACTATTTATATTGTGATCTTCTAATAACCAGGGTGCTAAGTTCTCATAAAGATACCTTGCTGTGTCAGCGAAAGCAGTAAAAATCAATATTTTTCTGTTGCCTGCATTTATTGGTTTTTCGAACTTTCTTAGGATTTCATCCTTTAAAGTTTTTAGTTTTGCATCTCTTTTATTAGTTACTTTAGCAGACTCAATTAAAAGCTTCTCTAATTTTTCCTTGTCTTCTATTAAATCTTGTTTCCATTTTATTAAATCCATATCCTGTATTAATACTTTGACTTTATTCCCAATTAAATATTCTTCAAAATCTTCGTCGTCTAAATCAACATCTTCAATATTTATATCTTCATATATGTATTGCTGCTTATTTTCGATTTTTTCTAGAAGAGAATCAATTTCTCTAAGAATTTTACTTAAAGTCATTCCAAAAGAATGCACTGAGCTCTCTAATCTTTTTAATAAATTTACTCTCATTAAATTTATTAAACTATCCTCTCTATCAGTTTGCCTAAATACTGACTTGCCACCTTTTACCTGAATGTCATATTTTTTACTATATTCATCTCTTTTGGATGGAAGTAAGTATTTCAAAGGTGAGTATGGTGAAAGATGCAAATTTCTAATCTCTCTATTTATATTTTCTATACTAGGAAATTCTTCGTAAATGTCTATTTCTGATTTTCTATTGATGGGTTTAAGTCTCTCAGGAAACTTTCCAATCTCTTTGATTGAATAATACTTTTCTATATGTTTTCTAGATCTAGCTAAAGTTATCGTGTCTAGAAGCTTATAATAATCCATATTCATCATCTCAATAAATGTATCAGTTGTACGATTTTGGTCGTTAAACTGAGACCATTTATTGAAAACCATCTGTGCTTTTCTCAACGTATTTTCTATGCTCTCTATTCCATCGTCTTTAAGTGCATTATCATTTCCTTCTGTTATAAATGCTATTTGATTTTTAATATCATTCATTCTATTATTTACCGGAGTAGCTGAAAGCATTAAAACCTTTGTTTTAACACCTTTCTTAATGACAGAATTCATCAATCTAGAATATCTCGTTTCACGATCTTTTCTTGGATTATTGTTTCTAAAATTATGACTCTCATCTATAACAACTAAGTCATAGTTGCTCCAATTAACAGTCTCCAAATTAATATCCCCAGAATATCCATTATATCTGCTTAAGTCAGTATGATTAAGGACATCATAATTAAATCGATCATCTACAAAAATATTCCTTTTATCATTCTTACTGTAAATTGTCCAGTTTTCTCTTAGCTTTTTGGGTGCCAAAACTAGTACTCTGTCATTTCTTAGCTCATAGTATTTAATCACAGCTAAAGCAGTAAATGTCTTTCCCAATCCAACTGAATCAGCTAAAATGCAGCCATTGTATTTTTCAAGTTTATCAATTATTCCTAAAGCTCCATCTTTTTGAAACTTATATAGCTTGTTCCAAATAATAGTGTCTTTAAAACCAGTTTTTGCTTTTGCAATATTTTCTTCTGTAAGTTCTCCAAGATAATTGTAAAAAATATTATACAAAGTTATAAAGTATATAAATTCAGGTGTATTTTCTTCATATGAACTTCTTAAATAACCTAATATTTGCTCCTTAATATCAGCAACCTGTGTTTTATCATTCCAAATATCTTCAAATGTTCTTAAGTACTGCAGCGTGAATTCTGTTATGCAAGTATTCATGTCCAGCCTATCAGAAGATGATATGCCCAAACCATCTGTTGTAAAGTCAACTGTTCCATTAATAGATGTATGATTATCTTTATTTTGAATATAGATTAATCTCTGATGGGCAGGGTTTGGTTTTTTTAGTACCTTTATTTCAACTTTGTCTTTTAACCACTCCGCACATTCTTTAGATATAGAAGTCTGGTTCATATTATTCCTAAGTTTTATTTCATATTCATTTCCTACAATTTTCTTCTGAACATTATGGTCGATGTAATACTCTCTTTTTGTCTCAATCTTTGGGTTGATTCTAGTTGCTTCAGTTAGAAGAAATCTTGCTCCTCTTATAGTATTCAATTCTTGTTTTAATTCTTCATAAGCATATATTGTAAAATACGCTGAAACAATTGATAGTTTTGAACTTGAGTCAATCTTATCTTTTACCTCATCAATAACTCTACCGTTTTGTTTGTTATCTAGCATTTTAATATTCAACCAACATCACCCTCTAAAAATATTTTGTCTCTCGCTTAAATTGAAAATCAGTTACCCTTGATCAAAGCTTAATCATTATAATAATTATTTATGTCAATTGTTTCTTCTTCATCATCGTATTCTTCTACATATCCATAAAAATTATATTCCTGTCCGTTTTCTGAATAATGACCTAATATTTCCCTAGAAAGGTCTTCGAAGTACTTGTAATATTCATTGTACTCCAATTGCTTCCTTTTAATTGAATCCTCAAATTCTTTTTCTGCCTGTTTACAATCAAATCTCAATGCTTCCATCGCTTCTTTTTCTAATAGCTCTTCTTCATAATCAACATCCTTATAAAATCTTTTAAAATGGACCTTCATTGAATCTTGCCATTTAGTGTATAAATTTAATAAATTATCGCTGGCAGAAATACTGTTCTTAATTTCTTTGATCATTTTTGCGTCTGTTTCATTAAAATCATATAATTTTACCCATCCACTTATAATCAAGTCCTCAATCACATTTTTACTAGGATTCTTTTTATGAGTTCTAGTTTTAGCAGATGCAAGACAATACCTATCTTCATGATTCAATGCGATTAGTAATGGATATGGTATGCTCTTAAGCAGTAGCAGGCTTAATTGCATTACCAATTTTTCATTTAACTCTAACCCTGGCTTAATTATAACCTCTAATACCTGAATTTCGTCATAAGTTGTAATTTTTGATTTATAAGACTCAATTCCAAGACATCGCGGATTAAGTGAATACTGTAAAACAATTGACTCAACATAGGCCCTTACTATATGCTTTCCCGATTCGTTTAACTTCGCATATTTTAACATGATTTCCTGATCAATATGCCGACCAATGTAGCAACTTTGAGGCATCCCAAACATTTCATAAAATGACATCATAGACCCTCCTTATATGAAATTCTTAAAATACTCCTCTCTGTCAGACCTTTCAATCTGGACTATGTCATTAATATCCAATTCTGTGGTAATACTCCCATCGAACAATTTTACTTTATCCAAAATGTAGCCTTCTTCGTGTTCTAATAGGTTTAATATACCTGTCAGTTTTCTGTTCTCTCCGTACACTTTGTAGGTCACATCGCAAACGGTCTTATCCTTGAGAAAGTAAGAGAATCTAATGTCTTGTCTTTCATGTGCCTCAAGAGAATTAAGAAACTTAAGCGGTTCTTCATAAGAAGACACATCTACATACTTTGTAGCATCAATCATATTTCTTGCATGTGGAGACAATTGCTTGTATATCATGCTGGCAATTCTATTGAAGCTTTCTTCAAAGACAGTGTGCTTCCCAGCAAGCTTTAGTCCTACAACCATTGCAAATATCTCTGCTGAATTTAATCCCAGAAATATTGGGTGAACATGGGATCTGTAATTGTTTGTTCCTCGCTCAAGTTTTGGTATTCTTATCTCAGTACCAAGAAATTCAAATCCTTCCAACAACAAAGAAAGATCCTCTGAGAGAGTCCTTTCACTTATCCCAAATGCATCTGCTATCTCAGGTCTTTTCTTGTCTCCAGAATGAAGATATTTAAGGATCATTAGTAATCTCTCTGACTGATTATTAATCTTGAAGTTTTCAAACTCATATTTCTTGAAACTAACATCATATCTAATTTCAAGATACTCAAGATATCTTATTATCCTAATAGTCATGACTGCTTTGTCCCTGGGGTAAGATTTAATTCCCAGGATAAGATTATATGTAAATTCATCTGGTTCTTTAAAGATTTTATCAATCTCATTTTCCAGATAACTTTCTCTAATAAGATGACCTTCCTTTCCTCCAAAATAATTCTGAAAAAACTGTACAAGGATCTCAAAGTCCTCTTCAGTAATCCCTGTATGTCTGTTTCCCTTGTTTTTAAACCTTTCCAACTCACTTAAGATTGTTTCTTTCATTGGCCACCTCCAAAATCTATGTTGTCATTTATGAAGCTGAGCTTCATGGAGAATACCCCAAATTCACTGTAGAATTAAATTATTAAAAGAAAGGGGCGATAAAAATGAAAAAATTTGTATTTGGTGACATTCATGGCTGCTACAACGAACTAATATCACTGTTGGATTCAATTGATCCACATTATGGTGAAGATCAGCTGATCTTCCTTGGTGATTATATTGATCGAGGTCCAAATAGTTATAAGGTTGTTAAGCATCTTATGAACCTACAGAATCAGTATGGCAAGGATAGAATTATTCTACTAAGAGGAAATCATGAGGAGATGGCCATTGATAACATTGTTAATGGATATGTCCCATCAGTGAATGGCTATCGTTCTACCTATGATGATTTCAAAAGAAATGATGCAGATGTTAAGGATTACTTGAATTTCTTTCAGTCCTTACCTCTTTACCATGAAGATGAAGATGCAATCTATGTCCATGGTGGTATTTTCCCAGGATTACCAATGGACCAACAATCTCCAGATGATCTGCTATGGATAAGGGAAAGATTCTTCCTTTCATCTGAGAGTTTCCCCAAAACAGTCTTCTTCGGTCATACACCTACGAAGAGTATCACTGGTAGTTGGGTGCCATTTGTTCAAGATGACCGTGTGGGTGTAGACACTGGTTGTGTATACGGTGGCTGCTTAAGTGCAATTGAGATCCATGAAGATTTCAGTTTTACTGTCCACTCATCCCTAAGAAAAGTTGCTTAATAGAAAGGAGATCAATACTATGAATAAACTTTACTCAAATGAAAACCTGCCACATCTTATGTACGGGATATATGTCGACTATCTGATTGATAAAAATAAATTCTCATTGCTTTTCTCATCAGAATTCACTTATGATAGCTTTTGTGAGAAAGTCAAATGGCAAGTTGCAAAAATACAACTCAATGGAAAAACCTACTTGATTCTTGATTATGATATTATCAACCATAGTTACATCAGGTACACTGGATCCAGCAAAATAGTGATAAAACAAAAGATTGAGGAAGATGATGCTTTTGATGAGCTAAAAGCTTACTCAATCATGCTTGGGATCCCCATGCTGGATCAGGAGTTTTACTACATGACAAGGATTCCCAAGGTATTTAATGCTACAGAGTAAATTCTTATTGTTCCCCCAAGTAATCAAAACGAAAAGAACCTGTACTTGATCCTGTTCTCCTCACAGAACTCCCTTAGATTCTTAATCCCAAAGTTTCCACTGAAGCGTCTCTTGAACTCTTCAAGGCCATCCCTATCTTCGCTGGATACCAGTTGTAAGAGTCTTTCTGTGTTGTAGCTGTCAAAGTCATAGAAATACTCGTATTCATTGTCTCCAAAGAAATCTCCCGGAGCCCTACCAAGGTCCTGGCCTGAGATTTTCAGACAGCCATCCTTAACTTCACACCATACATGAATCTGTGTTGAGTGTCTTTCCTTGTCACAGAGAATAATTGTGTTTGATTCATCTTGATCTTCCGTAATTTCCTTGTTCCACTTTCTTAGGATAAACTTGGTCTTTTCGATTGGATAGGGTACCTCATGGGGAAAGAAGTGCTCAATCTCTTCAACAACTCCTACCCTTTCAAACCTGTCTGGACCTACAGGTACAACTACCTTGTCACCTGTCTCCAGGTTGCCGTCTTCCGTTCTGTAATAGTAGGTATAACCGTCCTTACTAAAGGACACGCTGCAATAGATTAATTGATCAGATTTCGCATTATCAGTTTTCATATCCTGGCTCCTTTATGTTACGTTTTTCCTTTATCACTTTATAAGAATTCCCGTTACTCATATTATACAGGATTAACAGCTAATTTCCAGGTATTATTCAAATTTTTCTGATTTTTAGTGATAGTCCTATATGTAAATCTAATGGCTCACTCTGGACTGGGTATAGACATAAGCATAGTTCTTGATCCAGTGGCAGCTTCTCTAAGGGTTATCCCTTGAAATAGGCGTTTTTTGGACAAAAATGGCTTTTCAGATTCTTATGGATTTACACAAATTCACATCCCAAATCTCCCTATAGTTCCACCCTCCCAATCCTTCAGACTGATTCCATACTATCCATTAGGGTAGAAGAATATATAAGGGTTGCAATATTTGAAGATATTGTGACTGTTGGTGGTTAACAAGGAAAGCTGTTCGAAGTTCAATCTTTTGAATTATAGTGGAGGTATTTGAAATGAAAGAAGCTATTGTAAGTATCAAAAAAATAGAAAAAGCTACACATAATGTACTGCGTTTCACCCTGGATAAGCCGGATGAAGTTGACTTTATAACTGGACAGGCGGCTGAGATTGCAGTAGACAAGGATGGATGGCGTGATGAGGCCCATCCCTTCACATTCACATCACTTCCGTTTGAGGATCATTTGGAGTTTACCATCAAGATCTATCCTGACCATGAAGGTGTGACCAATGAATTGTCAAAGCTGGATGTGGGAGACAGTCTTATTATAAAGAGTATATTTGGAGCTATTAATTACGAGGGCAAGGGAACCTTTATAGCTGGTGGAGCAGGTGTCACACCCTTTATTTCCATCCTTCGCAATCTGGATGAGAAGGGGGAGCTTTCAGGAAATCGACTTATATTTGCCAATAGCAAGGAAAAGGACATCATCAACCGGGAAGAGTTTGAATCCATGCTGGGAGATGATTTCCTCAATATCCTATCCCAAGAGGATGTTGAATCCTGTGCACATGGACGAATAGATACCGACTACCTGAAGGAAAACATAACCTCGAAGGATGATTGGTTCTATGTATGCGGACCTGAGGCTATGATGGATGCAGTGATTGATGCCCTTGAGAACTTGGGAGTCAAGAAGGATAGGATCATCAAGGAAGACCTATGATTGTAGCATCAAAGGGACATTCTGTTGAATGAATAAAACAGAACAGGACCACCAACAAGTGACCCACTTATAAATGGTCACTTGCTGGTGGTCCTTTTTCATTTCCCAATATTCTTATTCACACTTGCCCAGAAAATCCTCCCACTGCTTGCAGATTTCCCTAAGGTTATCATCAAGATATCCAAGTGCCTCTTTCTTAAGGTCCTCCGGCACTCCGTAGTAGGCCTCTGCAATAGCTCCTGCGATTGCTGCTATTGTGTCGCTGTCTCCTCCGATTGAAATGGCTGTGCGGATTGTATCCTCAAAGGACTCGGCCTCAAGAAAGGCCTTTATTGCCTGGGGAACACTTCCCTTGCAGGATACGTCAAAGGCGTATTCCTCCCTGATATCATCCAGCATAAAGTCAAGCGGATAATATTCTGTGGAGATTTTCTCCTTGATCTGGTCCTTGGTGAAGCCATGGCCTGCCATGTAGATTGCCATAGTGGTTGCCTCTGCACCCTTGAGCCCATCCTCATGGTTATGGGTCACTTCTGTTATTGCCTTTGAAAGAAGGATGGCTTCCGTTTCTGACCTCGCTGCCAAACCTGCCGGGCTGATTCTCATGGCAGAACCGTTTCCGAAGCTATTGTAAGGCTCTGGATTGTTTGAAAACAGCCAGCCGTGGTATCTACCGCCAAAGCCTGCGTAGGGGTAATTCCTTCCGATCTCCTGCATGTATTTTACCGTCATATCCCCAAGTAGATTGTAGTACTCCTGGCTGAAGCCATATCTTCCCGGAGAGGGTTCAACCTTTTTTTCCGTTTCCATGATTGCCTTGGCAACTGCAGCCGTCAACACGGTGTCATCTGTAAAGCTGCACTCGTGGTTAAAGAACTCAAAATCCTTGCTCTTGTGGTTTTTCCATTCAAATCTGGATCCTGCTATATCTCCAATGATTGCTCCCAGCATGAGTATTCCTCCTTAAAAGTATGTAATTATCTTAGACATCCATCTTGATTATACCCACTGCTTCCGCTGATTAAAGCATTTTGTCTTTTCTTATTTTATCTCCTCTTCAAATAATTCCTGGATGTAATTGTAATCGATCCCACCTTGCCTATCCCGATAGAAAAATGGATCCTTTCGTATGATCTCATCAGAATTGATGTAGAGCTCTTCATGAATATTGTCATTATTGTCATAAATGGTGGTTCTAAAGGAATAGCCAGCATAGCCTACTGAAACCTTGTACTTCTTAAGGGACACCCCATTAAGATTATGGATGATATGCTGAATATGATCCGTATGTGTTATGGTCATGGAATCCCCGGTATTCCCATTAAAGACAGTTATCCTGGATACCTCTGATGGTTCAATATCAATTATTGAAACAGGTAGATTCCACCAGATGCCTGCTCCCATGAAAATCGCCAATAATATCAGTATTCCTCTTCGATATTTTTTAGTGTCCACTTCCATTCACCTCTTGACTATAACATACCACAATATGGATGCTTTACTCCAAAACGCTGTGTTTATCTACATAATTGCGAACTATGATATATGTTATTCTCCAATAGCTTGGTACCTATAGGAGGGATGATTGATTAAATAAAAATATCAGTAATCTCATCCAGTTTAACATTTTGTCTGTCGTGCTGTATTAATCTTCATAATAAGCACAATTGTCACTCCATCTCTAACTTTGAAGAAATATATTCAAGACTATTTACAACTTCATTCCAAGATATTTCAGAAACATATTCATTTCTAGATTTATATTGTTCCCATCTTCGAAATAGAACTTCTGACCTTTCTATATTCTTAATGTACTCCTTCACATTTCCTGCAATTACTTCATAAGTTCCGCGATAAGTTGCTGTTTCTTTGAAAGCTTTTGTAAGAACTTCATAGTTTACCGTATTTTGATTTGTTTGTTTTAGGATGTGGATATCATAAAAATCCCTCATCCTTGTATTAGCAGTTCCTCTAGAAAGCGTGGTCTCAATTTTTTCAGCTAATATTGTTTCCAAATTATAAGCTTTAAGTTTAATATCTCTATCTTCCAACATTAGTTTATATGGATATTCTATTGCTCCTGGAGTGATCTTATCACCTGTTGTTATATCAATTTTTATGGTTTGTATTGTTCTATCCATTACTGATTCAATAGATAATCTAATTCCAGGATAATCCGCTTCGTCCCTAATACTTTCAATTTTTTTTAAAGACATTTTCACACCATCGTTGATAGTTACTGAAAGAATCTCATTTATAACCTTTATCAAATCAGCATCAGTAAGTGATATTCCACTCACCGTAGTATCCAGATCCTTTGTTGATCTGGTTTCAACACCAACTATAGAAGCTATTAGCATTCCTCCCTTCAGTATGAATTGATCTCTATAGTTTGAAAGAGAAATTCTTTCAAGGAATCTTTCAAGCATGTAGTTTCTATGCAGTATCTCTGGATTAATATCTAAATCTCTTGATAAATTTCTTATTAACGCCTTCAGTTGAGTTGACGTATTCATAACAGGACCTCCAGATATTGTCTAAGCACTGTTTCAATTCTCAAGAGCTCTGCATATTGCATAAGTTTATGGATATCTTTTTCTTTTCTAGATACATAGTTTCTAATACCCTCGTTTACCACTGCAGGATCTTGGTTGTTCCTATCCCGCAAAATATCACAAATCGTTCTCTCAACATCATATGCTCTGATCTTATTTCCAAAAATAGTTTCCACTTCACAAATACCTAAATCAAATAGATCCTTTTTGATTGTGTGCACTTTAAAACCTTCTTTTTTTAGACGGCTTGGATTATAACCACTTGGAACGGTCACAACGTACTGCAATGGGTCTCGATCAGTAAGATCGTGCAAAAAGAGTGCCGTTTCATGGGAATAAATCATCTTGTTCCTTCTAAGTTGAAGAATCATCATTCTGTCTTCCCAGTTATCAGGAGTGATGTAGACTCCGCGGACGACACGTTCCAACTCTCCTTCTCTTACCAACTCCCTTAAATACTCTCTATGAATATTGTTCTCTTCAGCTGCTTTAGTTGTAATGACTCCATTATACTCTTCCACTAGCTCCCTTAAAATATCAGCACCATCCATAATTACACCGCCTTTTTTGTCTATTGTGCTATTATTATATTTTATATTAGCACGTTTGTCAATTTTGTAAGTGAAATAGACACGAAATACTTCTTTAATAACCCAAATCATTAGGTTATTCTAGCTTTCTTGATACCATGTTCATGATATAATTAGATCAACAAATCCTCTAAAGATTGGTGGCGGTTCCATGAATATTAACTGGAAGAAGATAGTTTTATTTGCCCTTGGTGTGCTTACTGCAATTGTTCTGTTCTTTGGTATAAATCTCTACCTTGCCCTTGAGGGAAGCCCCTTTGAGAAATGGCAGGAAAGAAGAGAGGTTGTAAGAATCTATGAAGAGGCATACGGCAAGGAGTTTGTGGTTGAGGAATCCAAATTCGATTATAAGAGAAACGAGTTTGAGTTTACCCTCTACCCTGAGGATGATCCTGCCATGACCTTCAGGACAAGCCTTAATACCATGCGGTATAAGGATGCCTACGGTGAGGTCAGATCAAGGTCCCATATTCACGAAATCGTCTCCGAAGCCCTTGGTTCTGATTTTGATTATCTGGACTACACCATGAATGTATTTGAGAATCACAATCCAACTGATGTATTTGAACCGGATCTTATCAAGAGACTTTCAATGAACAGCTATACTGTGGATTTTAGCTGGGATGTGGAGAGGATTTACTCTGCTGAAATTGATGCTGTGTTTGAGGATATTGTCGCAAGGATTGAGGATGCCCTCAATGTTGAGCTTGGGGAGTTGAAGGTCCGTTCTTCAGTGTATGATGGTGAGGAGTATTATTTCAAGGATACGATTATAGATAAATAGAAGCTATTGATCTATAGATACCCTGTCTTGGGTATCTTTTTTTCTGTGTCTATTTTGCATGGTAAAGTATGAAAATATTTGTTGACCGATTCGGTCGATGGTTGTATACTTGAAGTAGATAAACCGATTCGGTCTAAATATTGTGAGGTGATGTATATGGAGAATTTTTTATCCCTTCCTGAGGATAAGCAGAGGACAATCAGAAATTCAGCCCTTAAGGTATTTGGTGAAAACGGCTACAAGAAGGCTTCAGTGAAGGATATCGCAGATGAGGCGGACATCTCAAAGTCAATGGTCTTCCACTACTTTGGAACAAAGAAGGACCTGTATCTGTATCTTGTGGACTACTGCTCAAAGGTACTTACAGGACCCCTTACCAGCATCCAGAAGGACCTGCCCAGGGACTATTTTGAAAGAATGAAGGTAGCCACGGAAAAGCAGATGGGAGTATTGAAGGATGAGCCCTTTTTTCTAAAATTCCTTACCTCCATGCTGTCTGAGTCTGATCCTGAGATATCAGAAGAGCTTCAGACCTACAGGAATTATGCGGCGACCTTTCAAAGCAGCTACGCCCTTGATGACATGGACTTTTCCAAATTCAAGGAGGATGTTGACCTTAAGGTTGTCCTGAGGATGATGGTGTGGATGGCTGAGGGATTTTCGAGGAATGTCTCCCTGGAAAGCGAAGAGGATTTGGATAAGTATATCGATCAGTTCAATGAGGCCGTGGAGTTGTTGAGATTCAACCTGTACAAGGAGGAATACCTATGAATGAACCGGTAATAGAAGTAAAGAACCTCAAAAAATATTACGGAAAGCAGAGGGGAATTGAGGATGTGAGCTTTTCAGTCCAGGAGGGTGACATATTCGGCTTCATCGGTCCAAACGGGGCCGGTAAGTCAACCACAATCAGGACCCTTCTTGCCCTTCTCAAGCCAACAGCTGGTAGCGCATCCATATTTGGAAAGGACTGCATCGCCCATGCCTCAGATATAGCCAAGGATGTGGGCTACCTGTCAGGAGAGCCCAGCTATTATGAAAACATGAAGGCCAGGGAATTCCTGAAATACTCCGCTGAGCTCTACGGCAGGAAGGACAGCTCCAGGCTTGAGGAGCTCTCAGAAAGGCTCCAGCTTGATCTGAAACGAAAGATTGAGGACCTTTCAATGGGAAACAAGAAAAAGGTTGGTATTATCTCTGCCCTGCTCCACTCCCCCAAGCTCCTTATTCTTGATGAACCAACCAGCGGACTTGATCCGCTGATGCAGCAGATATTCTTCGATATCCTAAGGGAGGAGAATGAAAAGGGGACAACCATCCTTTTCTCATCCCACGTCCTCAGTGAGGTTCAGAAGCTCTGCAACAAGGTTGCAATCATCAAGGAGGGTGTCATCATAGATACCCAGAGCATAGCTGAGCTGAGAAAAAATGGATACAAGAAGGTTTCTATCCTTGCAGATGGTGGTCTGAGTCAGGATGACCTCAAGATGGATGGAGTCGCGGACCTAAATATCAGGGACGGCTCAGCAAGCTTTATCTATATGGGGCCAGTCAATGACCTTCTTCAAAGAATCAATTCATTCCAGGTTCGGGATGTGTTTATTGAGGAACCAAGCTTGGAGGAAATCTTTCTCCACTACTATCAGTAGGAGGTGAGTGTTGTGGTAGTTTTCAAATACGAATTAAAGCAGATGAAAAACTTGATTATAGCCTGGTCCCTTGTTATGGCAGCTTTGGCATTTCTGCTGATTCCCGTGTTCACGGATATTGGTAAAAGCGTTACGGGAGACCCCCAGCAGCTTGAGCAGATGGTTTCAGACAATCAGTTCCTGCAGGCTGTTGGCATGAGTGCAGAATTTCTGTCAAAGCCAATCGGGATGTACGGCTTCCTCAACGGTTGGTTCTTCACACTGGCAGCCTCTGTTCTGGCAATGCATGTGGGTCTGTCTGTTAACACCAAGGATTTTGTGGGCAAATCTGCCGATTTCATATACACCAAGCCCCTTGATCGAGGCAAGGTCTTCCTTTCAAAGCTACTTGCAGCTTCAGTGGCTGTGTTCACCGTTGGGATTGTATATTTTGCGGCATCCTATCTAGCCCTTAGGATAAACCTGCCGGAAGGGTTTGAGATGTGGATGTTTCTTCACCTTGCCTTTTCCCTAATTATGCTCCAGGCAATCTACCTTGCCCTTGGAATATTTGTCGGGGTCATATGGCCCATGAACAGAAGGCCCCTTCTTTTGGCAGTGACCTTTGTGTTTGTTACAGTTGTGATTGGAACCTTTGCTGCAACCATGGGCTATGACCTGCTCTTGTTCCTTTCCCCTCCAAAGTTCTTCGGTGGATCGGTAATTGCAAGCATGGGTGGCTACGATATGAGATTTGTATACTGGCTCTTTTTTCTGGTAATAGCATTTATTTCATCAGGATATTTCATTTTCAGGAAAAAAGACCTTATTACCGTCTAAAGGGAGGTGTGTGATTTGAAATCGATAATAATTAAGGAATTAAGGCTTCAAAGAAAGCTTATCCTAATATGGTCCCTTATCCTGATCCTTACTGCCGCCTTTGGCGGAATTGAGTTCATGGGTCTTCAGAACCAGATGGATATGCTTGAAACAACAGTTGCAGATTTCCCGAGAATCGTCAAGATCATGTTTGGTGTGGATGCATTTCCAATCAGTACGCCTCTTGGTGGCTACGCCAGCATGTTCTACTGGTACCAGCTGGTGCTGTTTGCCCTGGCGGTCTATATTGGCTTCCACATTGTTTCAAGGGATGAGAAGGATAACTATGCCGACTTCATATACACCAAGCCCTATGACAGAAAAACAGTACTCCTCTCAAAGGGAACGGTTGTGCTCATAATCAATGCTATATTTGCAGTGTTGACGGCTGTGGGAACGATCATATTCCTGGTTCCATTCATTTCAGATGGCCAGACCCTGATGCCCCATATAGTAACCTCCACAATTGGAATGTTCCTTACACAGCTTATCTTTTCGGCTGTGGGGATGGTCTTTGGCTCCATGACAGGGCACTTCAGAAGGGGCATGCTTGGAGGCTTTCTGGTTCTCATAGTCACCTATGCCATCGCATTTTCAATAGAGTATATTGGCAACCTGGACCATTTGAACTTCCTGTCCCCTGTAAGGTACTTCAACCTGGTCTCTCTATCCCAAGGTGGACTCAGTCCCCTCTATCTTTTCCTGTCAGCTGGACTTATTGGAGGATTGATGTTCCTGGCGGTCAAGGGTATAGGCAGGCGGGATCTTATTTAGGCAGAGCATGTTTTATTTGTTGCTGATATATCATATAATCTATGCAAGACATTGAAGCTAAATTTTTTAGATTTCCAGGAGGGATATATGTGAAGCCGATAGTTGGAGTTACAATGGGTGATCCTGCAGGAGTAGGACCAGAAATAATTGCGAAGGCATTGATGGATAGGGGCATCTTGGAGCTTTGCAGGCCAGTGGTCTTTGGAAGCAGGGCTGTCATGGAGGAAGCCTTTGGAATATGTGGACTGAAGGCTGAAATAAATGTCCTCGATGGGGCAAATTTTGAATATAAGGACGGTCTGGTGAACGTGTTTGACATTGATAATGTTGACATTAAAAGCCTTGAGCGAGGTAAAATAAGCGGTGCCTGCGGCAAGGCAGCATATGAGTATATTGAAAGGGCTGTTGAGCTGGCAATGGAAGGTAAGATTCAAGCCATTGCGACCGCACCTGTAAACAAGGAGTCATTGAGGGAGGCCAATGTACCCTTTATCGGCCACACCGAGATGCTTGAAGAGCTTACCGGGGTCACCAATCCCCTTACCATGTTCCAGGTTGAGTCCCTTAGGATCTTTTTTCTGACCAGGCATGTGTCCCTGAGAAAAGCCTGTGACCTTGTAACTGAGGAGAGGGTCTACCAAATGATTAAAAGATCCTTCGCAGCCCTAGATCGACTTGGTGTTAAGGGCCCGGTCCTTGCGGTGGCTGCCCTTAACCCCCACAGTGGGGAGCATGGACTCTTTGGTGATGAGGAGGAAAAAGAGATCAGACCTGCCATCAAACGGGCAGCTGATGAAGGATATGATGTCACTGGCCCCTTCCCAGCGGATTCGGTTTTCCATTTCGCCCTTAAGGAAAAGTATGATGCTGTCATTTCCCTCTACCATGACCAGGGGCATATTGCATCCAAGATGGTTGATTTTGAGAAGACAGTGTCCATAACGAATGGACTTCCCTTCCTCAGGACCTCCGTTGACCACGGGACAGCCTTTGATATTTCAGGCAAGGGAATCGCCAGTGGAACCAGCATGATTGAAGCCATCAGATTGGCTGGAGAATATAGCAGGTATTTTGTAAACTATTAATTATAGTCCTTAATAAAGGCAGCCTGAGAATTTCAGGCTGCCTTGGTATTACCTATCTTATATTAATTGGAGCTGTGATTGGCTCAAATGGTAATGTGATTGGGTCAAATATCGGCTCAATCGGGATGATATCCATCATTTCAATTTTTGGGATGAAGAATTTTCTTGTCTCTCCCGGTTGAAGGACTGTTCCCGTATCCTTGGATGGGAAGGTCTCTGTGCTGTACTTTCCATTGGAGTCCTTCTTGAGCCTTGCAAGAGTCAAGCCCTTGATCTCAGCAGTATCCCAGGTTGACGTGTTCTCAACCTCAATATACCAGTTGGTTCCACTTGCCGGTGGCCAGTATTCGGATGCGTATAGCGGAAGTGGGACGTCCAGCTTGAGAGTCTTGCTGTAATCCTTGAATACCTCCTCGTTGGGTGTATCCCAAACTACAAGTGGACTTTTGTTTCCTATACCTATTGTAACCCTAAGCTTGATTCTTGAGAACTCTCCTGTTTCAATGTGGATCCTTGCAGAATATGCCTGTTCGGTTCCAACCCTCTCCACAGGTATTACCTGGTAGAATCTCATAAACTCGAAATTCTCTGCCAGCTTGTCATAGGGAACTGTAAAATAGCCGTTTCCTGTGGGTCCCCACAGATCACTCCAGCTGTTGAGGAATTTAACTGTCTTTGTAATGTCATCATAACCAATGACTGTTACCGCATGTCCTTGCTCAGGCTCTTCTCCCTGAATTATTACAAGATCTCCTCCAGCAAGCAGCGGTCCATAGTTCCTTAATGCATACCTTATGTTTTCAATTGTTGGTTCAAACTTATCACTTTCCATCATCCGATAATATTGTGCAAAAGCATTGGTCAAAGCGTTGGGCTGAGTCATTTTGCTGTAATCATAGTATATGGTTCCATCTGAATTTGTCATCTTAACGGCACCATCGTAATCCGAATGTGCATAGGCCTCGGGACAGATCCCATTCTGCTGCAGCACAAACTGGGTATCAAGCGGCCCTCCATCGGCAAGCTGTTCCTGTCTGCTGTGAAGATACCAGAAGGAAACATCAGGGGTAAATGGGTGCTCCAGGTCCTTTAATATGTTCATGATATGGACCAAGGTCCTGCCAGCGCAGCCTCCCATATTGCTCTGATTTCCCTGGAAGGTGACATATGGCGAGTAGTCGCATCCTGTGGACCACATTACAGTCTGATGAATATCATAGCCAAATATTCCATTCCCGTCCGCAGGCTGTATATCTGAAATCTTCACACCCTTCTGGACTGAGAGGGAATCCAGGTATATCTTGGCTGAATCATAGCCTTTGTCTATCATTGATAGATTTAATCCTTCCTTGACCCAGTTTGGCAATGCAGTAAATTCATTTTGGGTAAGGTTTAATCCTGGTATGTTCAAACCTGTTTCAACTTCATTAATATCTGTTAAGATATTTACAATCCTATCTATTCCATCCCATTTCACATCTCCACCAAAGGCTTCGGTGATGAATCTCACGGGTACCAGAGTCCTTCCATTGATAATACGGGGCGGAACATCCATGATGATGGTCTCTCCGTTTACTGTTGCCTTCGTATTTCCTATGTAAAGGACTATTGTCGTCTCTCCCTTTGTGGAGGTTACCTTTCTATCTATCGGGTCCCACTCCACCTCAGCCTCCAGGCTTTCAAATATTGCCCTTAGTGGTACAAGGGTCCTACCCTCTTCGATTATTGGCGGACTGTCAAACATTACTTCCTTTCCATCAACTATAATACTTATTGGTTTCTCTTCTTCCTGAGCAATTGACATGGTAGCATAGTATGGGAGAATCATCAGCAACAATCCCAAAACCAGCGAAAATATGATTCCTTTGTTTCCCCTTATTCTCATAGGGTTTTCCTCCTTCTTGTTAACCTAATCAATATGCAAGCCTTACCTTCCTCCTCCCTATTCAAGATTCCTTTGATAAAATCGACCACGAAAAAAACCGACCTAAATAAAAGGTCGGTCTCGCTATTCGCTCATTTGGAGTCAAGCGCCCATCTATTGGACTCCAAAGTCATGGCGCCCATCTTTTGATACCTGTATTCTGCTTTGCTTATATGATACCCAGATAATCAGTTCTGAACTTAGATATTTCTCTGTGATAATCAATAGCTTAATCTATTTCCAGTCCCATACAGATTGAGTCATGGAAGACCCCGTCTATGCAAAGGTCCCTTGTCCGGATTCCCTCCTGGACAAATCCAAGCTTTTCATAGGCGGAGATGGCAGAGAAGTTGTCTGTCCTTACCCTTAGGTTGATCTTACGGATTATTCCCGTCTCCCTGCTCCAATCTATAAGGTACTGTATAAGGGACTTGCCAACGCCGATTCCCCAGAATTCCTTAAGGACAGTCACACCGAATTCTCCCACATGCTCAACCCTTTTCCGTGGTCCCCCTGCAAAGCTTAGGTTGCCAATGATCCTGCCATCCTTCTCTGCAAGGATAAAGAGGGCATTCTTATGATTTGAAATATTTTCGATGAAGATTTCTTCCTCATGGACCGTCTTTTCAAACTCTCCCCGCCCAAAGGTGATAAAGTCGGATTCTCCTCCGACCTGCTGCAGGTACCTTATTATGGGGGGTGCGTCCTCCTTTCTTGCCCTTCTTATTATCATTTTGCTGCCGTCTTTTAAGACTATCTCTTTCATGGGCCGCCTCCGGTCAAATTTATTTTTTTTACCTTGTCTCTATTACAACCCGTTTACCCTTGTGTCCAAAGACCCTTGGGGTAAACCAGGCGTCATATATTGGTGCAAGTATGTTCATGATAAGTATTGCCACCCCAATCCCACCAGGCAGTGCAAAGAGGTAACGGACCATCCCGGTAAGGATTCCTATGCTCAGTCCGTAGTAGACCCGTGCCCTATGGTTAAGGGGTCCAGAGGAATAGTCAGTTACCATGAAAACCGCTGCAAACATTGCCGTACCTGAAAGCACGTGATAGGTTGCAAATTCAAGGCTGGACTTTCCAAAGAGCATTCCCATGAAGAAAAGTCCCGCAAGGGTTGCCAGTGGTATCTTAAGGCTTATGACTCTTCTAAAGACAAGATAAAGTGCTCCAAGTATTATTGCCCACTTTACAGTCTCTCCGATTCCTCCCCCGATTACCCCAAAGAAGAGGGCATTCATTTCTGGAGCTCCCTGGGCAATTGCAGTCTGACCGTTTCCTATAAACTCCAGGGGTGTTGCCGTTGACATCAGGTCTGGTCCTGGAAGGACCCACCTTGTTATGATGGGGGTGAAGAGTATCTTTATGAGCACCCTTGAAAACACTGCAGGGTTTAGGTTATTCTTTCCAATTCCTCCTGAAAGCTGCTTGATCACTACTATTGCTATGAAGCTTCCAAGGACAATTATCCAAAGTGGTGCAGTCACCGGGTAGCTAAGGGCCACCAGAAGTCCTGTCACAGCTGCTGAAAGGTCCCTGATTGTGATCCTCTTACCTCTAATCCTTTGATAGAGAAATTCAAAAAGGACTGCTGATGTGATCCCAAGGAGCATCATCACAAGGCTCTTGATGCCGAACTGGACCACTGCCATTACACTGACAGGTAGGAGGGCGATCAGCACATCCCTCATTATGGTCCTTGTGGATGTCGGTGTTCTAAGGAAGGGTGATGTTCTTGTTCTTTTCATGACCTCATCTCCTTCCACTTCCCATTCAGTGCCTGTATGTCCTCAAGTAGGGGTATGTTTGCCGGGCACACAAAGGTGCAGGTCCCGCAGGATATGCAGCTCTCCGACCTTAGTGCCGGCGCCTTGTCATAGGCTCCCTCCCTGTAGCTGTTGCTTATTATTATTGGCTGCAGGTCCACGGGGCAGTTGTCTATGCATCTTGCACACCGTATGCATTCTGACTCAACCCTTTCCGGCTCCCTAGCAAGAAAGAGGAGTGTTGTGGTGTCCTTGTCAACGGGAATGTCCGTATCCTCAAAGAGCCTTCCCATCATGGGCCCTCCGTTTATCATGTCAACATCGCCTGGGAGCAGGCCACCGCACTCATCTATAAGGTGGCTTACGGGAGTTCCGATTCTCACCATAAGGTTCTTGGGTTCCCTAATCATCCCTCCTGTCACTGTAATTATCCTTTTTACCAGGGGAGTGTTCAAAAATACTGCGTCATGGATGGCCTTTATGGTGGATACATTTGATTGAAGGACTCCAATGTCCCCTGACCTTTGTCCCTCCATTATCTCTATTCCAAGGACCTCCCGGATCTGCAGTCCCGCATGGCCCTGGGGGTACTGGGATGGAAGTATGTGGAGCATCAGGTGGTCCACCTTGGCCTTGTCTATAGATTCCTGGAGCTTATGGATTGCCTCCTCCATATGGTCCTCCAGGGCTATGTAGGTATCGTCTATCCTGTATATCCGTGCTATGGCCTTTATTATCCTCACTATCTCATCGCTGTATTCAACCATGCACCTGTAGTCTGCAGTTGAATATGGTTCGCATTCGGATCCGTTCACAACAAGGTATTCCACATCCTTATGCTCCTTGTTGTATTTTATTGCCGTGGGAAAGCCAGCTCCGCCCTTTCCCGTTATTCCTGCCTTCTGTATCCTATCACTGAACTCCTCAGACTCCAGGTGGTCCACTATGCTCTGGAGGGTTTCGCACTCATCAAGAAAGTCATTCTCCACAACCACGCAGAGACTTTCCCCTCGAAACACTCTTCGCTTCTCGATGGCTACAACCCTACCGGATACGGATGAGTGGATGTCCGTTGAGATTCCCTTGTCACGGGACCCAAGGAGGGTACCGATTCTGACCCTGTCTCCAACCTTAACCTCCACCTTGGCCGGCGACCCGATGTGCATGGCCATGGGAAAGTATAGAAGCTTTGGTGCTGATGCCTCAACGGTCTCAAGGTCTCTTGTTGCCTCCTTGTTTTTTGGAATCTGGAGACCTCCTTTATTCCATCTATCAAATATTCCCATATGGGTTCCTCCCATCATCTTGTATGTATCACATTTTATCCTCTTTTACAGTTACCCAGTATTTGCTGCATGTATTCTAAATATTTTCAGCTAATTTAGGTAGTATTAATCCATATCTCCCATATTCTGGGTAAATATATAAGGATAATACATCTTGTTTCATATATTATAAATTCGTTTGGTAACCTATGGTATCTGTCCTTTGAAAGGAAGCGATTACTGTGTCGGATGAAAAAAGAATAAACCCGATTTTTGCAATTATTATAATTCCTGTAGCAGGCTTTGTACTACTTAACCTGTCATTTCTCATAGCTGCAGGGACCACTTTCTGCCTGCATTTTCTATTTAGGCAAGGGGAGGGGTCAGGGCTTACAATGCTGCCAACCATAACACATCTAGCCCCCATGATTGTCCTCCTTGTCCTTTCATATCTTGCCCTTATAAACAAGAGGATCCCCGGGGTATTCAAGGCTGCCTTTGCCATGGTTCCAACTGCGGTTCTTCTGGCATATACCGGTATATTCTTCTACAACTGGCCAGTCGCTGTGTATACCCTAAGCAGCTTGATAGTTGCAGCCATATTGTTCTATCTTTACAGGACCAAGAGGCTTTGGATCTACTACTATGGTGTATTGCTTGTTTCAGCTGCCCTTTTGTATATGCAGATAAGTGGAATTGATATTTAACATGGACCTGTAAGAAACCCCTTTAACCTATAATGGTTTCAGGGGTTTCTTTCTTACATTGATATGAAATCCTCGATATTATATTTTATTGTTACATCATGCAGATTGCACTCATTTATTGCCATGTAGACATCCTTGCTACTTGCCAGCAGCTTTTCCAGGATGGTATGAAATCCAAGGCCCATTAGCTCAATTGGACCAATTTCATCCAGAAAGATTGCATTGATTGTCTTATCATGGATAAAGTCCTCCAGCATCTTCTCTGCAAATCTGAATGTTTCATTCAAGAAAACAAATCGGTCAAATATAAGGGTGTCTACAGACTCCTCCTTGTAAACCTTCTTCATGATTGCCAGGGGATGCTGTTCTCCAGTGCTTAATCTCCTTAGGGAGTAGCCTATGAATTCACCTGTCTGCTTGTCATAGACCTTAACACTTGCAAATCCGTCTGCTCTTCCCTCTTCCATTTTGTTGAAGTGTTCTGTAAGTCTTGTGGTCTTGCCATCATCCCAGCCTCCAGTTATTATATGTATCCTTCCCATAATTGACCTCCCCTAAAATACAATCTGAAGCAGCAATGCAAACAGCAGTGATCCATATACAAACGCAGGCCTTCTATTTGACTTTGGTGATGGCAGGATTAATCTTATTTGGGCATAGATCAGGACTGCATTAACAAGACTCTCAAGGACCAGAAATCTCAGTGCAACAAGTGGTCCGCTTGTAACAAGCTCAGCTGGCAGGTTGAAAAGTGAAATCAAGAGCAGATAGACACCCCACATTCCTCTCCATATAAAGCCTGATGAGAAGCTCTCAAGAAAGCCAAAGCTTCTTTCCTTTCCATGTACATAGGCAAATACCAGTGCAACCGCCAAGCCTTCCATGAGGATTGAAAGGGCTGGGTTTACTATCCTTAAGGGAATATTCCCGGGAATCAGAAAATCCACAAGCTTTATGCCTGCTGCCACAATTGAGGCATAGAAAACCACTTGGGGCTTTTTGTTCTCAAGATAGACCTTTCTCATAAAGAAGAAGGCCACTGGAAACATCACAAACCCAGGCAGTCCAGGCAATGCTATGGAGGCCATGTGCAATGCATGACCTATTGTAGCCTCTGCAATTCCCCACATGGAGCCCCAGAATATTATGCTCAACAATCCCTTTTTCATGGCATAAGCCCCCTTTCAATCATATCCTTGAGAATATTGAGGGAGACATCCCTTCTGTAGTCCCTGGTTGACCTTACATCGCTTATTGGTGAAAGGATCTTGCCGTAATCCCCAAGAATTGCTTCCATGTTCCCTTTCAGCTGGTCCAGACTGAGACCGATCATTTTCTTCTCCATCTCCCTGCTCCTAAATACTCTTGGTCCCACCGACCCAAAGGCTATCC
>JANKMX010000043.1 GCA_024649995.1 Gudongella sp.
GCTGTAATCCTATTACGTTCAGCAATTGCCCCCATTTCCCTGAGCTGTTGTGCCTGGTCCTGGACCCTTGCAAGGGCTGCATTTAGCTGGTTGTTTGTAAGTAGCTGACGCTTTAGGGTGTAGAAGGCTGCTATCACAAGGACAAAGAGTAGAGTGTTTATGTACAGGTAGCTGATAATTTCGTCCATTCCATCCAGTCCATTGAACTTCAGGGCCTTTGCGGCACCTCCTAGCCAGTAGGCACAAAAGGCTGCCATGGTATAGGGCCTTGCCAGTCTGAAGGGAAACCTGTTTATTATGCTGGCTGTCACTATTAACACAATGAACTGTGCAAGATATGAGTTATCCAGATATTCGATTGGAATTGCAATGACCAGCTGTGTGATGGGCAAAATGTGGTATAGGATGCCAGACTTTTCCTCAATGAACAGGTTGTTTATTACCATGATGACAAAGCAGTAGGCCAGTAGTCCAACAAGCAGCCCTTGGTATGGATTTTCCATGTTATCTGCGATAATCCTCAAGGAGAATATCTCAAATGCGATTACCAGCATCACAAAGATACCCTGCCTTATGTTGGGATCAATGTCGACTCCTTCAAAGTCATTTGATGCCCTCCCATCCTTCCTGCCGTTGTTGAAGAGATACACAACAGCTGCAGGAAGATTCAGGATGGCTATGGCAATGGCGTAAGCCTTCCGTCTTCTGCTTGAAAGTTCACCATTTCTCAAGGCATGCCTGATGAAGTATGCCTGAATGGCAATCTGAACAATAACTCCAGGTACTATTATTGGCAAGAATCTACCCACTTCCATTTCACTACCTTCCTTCCAATCCATATTGACAAAGGATTCACCTTGATATATCTTTATTATACGAAATATTCTGATAACAAGAAAGCTTGGCTTATTATTTTTTCAAAGGAGGTAAATATGGGAATCAACAAGGGTTGGCTATGGACAAAAATTGACTCAGACTATTGGTCTGAGCCATCAGAGGAGATCTACTATCTCGCAAGCAGATGGAAGGACATGGGTTATAAAGGATTTCTTGATCTGGGATGTGGAATAGGGAGGCATTCCATCCACATGGCCTCTCAGGGCTTTGATGTGACAGCCTACGACCTTTCCGATACAGGGCTTCAGCTCCTAAGGGACAAGGCCTCCAAGCTGGATCTGTCCATTCAGACTGTAAAGGGAGATAATGAGAAACTGCCCTTCAAAGACTCATCTTTCGATTGTCTCCTTGCCTATCACTCCCTCTACCACTCGGATTCGGAAGGGATGGGTAGGATTGTTTCGGAGATGCACAGGGTGCTGGGGAGTGGTGGAGAAGTATACCTGACCCTGATTTCAAAGTCCCATCCTGATTATCTGAGAGATGACCTGGAAAAACTGGATGCAAACACGGTCATGAAGCCCGAGGAGGACGGGAGCATAGTACCCCACTACTTTGTAAGTTATGAGGAAATAGAAGAACTGCTCCACCCCTTTGAAGTAATCAAGGTCAAGCATGTTGAGGACTTCTTCTCAGGTAAAAGCAGCTGGCACTATTTTGTTCATATCAGAAAGCCATAGGGCTTCAAAATTCTAGGCAAAATCTATAATTCAAATCTTATTCCGTTGTTCCGGAGCCATTCCTTCCTTTTTTCATAATCTGGGAGGATTTTCCCAAGCAACTGCCAGAAGTCCCTGGAATGGTTCCTGTGGACCATGTGGCACATCTCATGGACCACGATGTAGTCCAGAACCGGGGCCGGGGCCATTACAACCTTCCAGTTGAAGAGGAGCTCATTGTCCCTTGTGCAGCTTCCCCACCGCTTATCCTGGTCCTTGATCACAATCCTCCTGGGCTTGTGGTCAAGGTATCCCTGGTAGTAGTCCACACGCTCCGTGACCTTCTCCTTGGCCTTGTCCCTGTACCAGTCCCTGAGGGCTTTTCTCACATGGTCCTCATCCCTTGAGGCTGTCCTTACCACAAACCTACCTCTGAACAGCTTCGCCTCAGGGACCCTCACAGACCTATCCACAACAATATCTAGGGAATGGTTTCTTCCAAGGTAGAGAAAGGACTCTCCGTTGACATACTCCTTTCTGCTTCTTCTGTGCTCGATCTCCTTGATTTCATATAGCTTCTGGACAATCCATCTTGATTTTCCCTTTACTGCCTGGAGTATCTCTTCCTCGGTTTTTCCAAGAGGTGCCACTACAGTGATCTCCCTTGGAGGATTTACTTGTATGGATAAGGTCCTTCTTTTACTGTATTCAAGTTCAAATTCTATTCTCTCGGTTCCATATTGGTATTCCAGTCTCATCATGCATTGCTCCAGTCATCTGTATGGTAGTGCACCTTGGCCAGGTCCATGATCTTTGCCGCCAGCCTGGTGACCTTGTCGTAGTCCCCAATCTCGTCATAGTAGTTGGACAGGAGGGTTGAATGGATCTCCTGCTCCATTTCATTTATCCTTGTGGGATTATGGTGAAAGCCCACAACCCAGCTTTTCTTTATTGCCGTCACTATTGAGCCTGTCATCCTCTTAAGGAGGGACACCTGGTCATCCATGTAGTAGACAACATCCTCAGCAACCCTTTCATCGGTTATCTCGGATCTCAGCATCTCAAAGATGGCAAGTTCTCTCTTTTCCTTAAGCCCAAGCTTTGCAACCAGGTTTTCCTCCCCATGCTCGAACTCCCTGTCAATGAACTCCTGAAGCTGCTTCTTTCTCTGTTCCCAGTTAAGGTCTGTCTCCTCCAATATCTTCTGAAGTCTCTCCAGAAGGGATTGGTAATGTACGGGGTTCTCCTTCATCTTGACTGTGATGGCATGCCTGATGGCATGCTCCATGGTGGAGGCAATTGCCTCGTCAGAGCCTCCAAGCTTTTCCTTGAAGTCCTTGTCAAAGAGGGTAACCGGCTTAATCCACTGGAATACCCCAAGGGATTTGAGGTGGGAGGAAATCAGTTCCCTTGATTTCTCTCCACAATCGGATATGTCAATCCTGTCCTCAGGTTCAAATCTCACCTTGGCTGCCGCCCTTATGTAGGACAGCCACTTCAATTCATCAATGTCCTCCTTCTTTACATGGGTTGGCATAAGTGCGTTGAAGGTCACAGAAAACCTCTTGTAGGCCACTTCAAACTCAGCCCTCTTGTTATCAGGCTTTAGCACATCCATCAGCTGGTCAAGGTCTCCCTTGTCCACACCTGCAAAGATGCGGAGTACAGCCTCCTTGTAGTCCTGCATGGTCCTGTATAGGGACTCAACACTCTCCATAGGCTCCCCGATATCCCCCTTGTCGAATATCTGCAGGGCCTCCTCAAGGTGTTTGGTGATTCCAAAATAGTCCACAACCTTGCCAAACTCCTTCTTTCGCTGCTTCTCAACCTCCACCCCATCCTTAAGGTCCCTGTAGGGCTTGTCATAGGTCCTGTTGACCCTGGCTATGGCCTGGAGAAGGGTATGCTCCTTGAGAGGCCTGTCCAGGTACATGACATCCTCAATTTTTGCATCAAAGCCCGTAAGCAGCATGTCCTTTACAATAAGTATGCAAAGCCTGTCCTTCTCAATCTCCTTCTTGAACCTGTCTATGAGTAGCCTCTGCTCAGCCTTTGTGGTTCGGTGTTCCTTTATGTAGGGTTCATCGTTGTTTCCGGCTGAATAGATTACCCGAATCTCTATTGGATCATCACCAAAGACCTCCGGCATATGCTTCATAAGCTTCTTGTAGTAGAGGGTGCAGGCATGCCTTGACACCGTAACCAGCTGGGCCTTGAAGCCCTCGTTGTAGCTGTTGTCCCTGTAGTGGACAAGCAGGTCCCTGGCAATATGGTCAATCCTTTCCTCAGCCTCCGCTATTCCAATCTTGTTGAAATACCTCTGTTTTATGGCCTCCTGCTCCTCCATGGTCTTGTTCCTGAAGTAGTCCTGGAAGTCCTCGTCAAGCTTGTCCTTCAGGATATGCAGGTCCTGTCTTCTCCCCTCATACATTATGGCAACTGTGTTGCCGTCCTTGACGGACTGGGAAAGGGTATAGCTGTCTATGAGCCTTCCGAAGGTTCTGTAGGTTGACTTGTCGTCCTTCTCAATGGGGGTTCCCGTGAATCCAATGAAGGTTGCATTGGGAAGGGCTGCCCTCATGTTTGCGGACAGGTTGCTGTACTGGCTTCTGTGAGCCTCGTCAGTGAAAACTATGACATTGGACTTGTTTGTCAAAACCTCCACATCCTTCGTGAAGAAGAGGCTGGTCCTTGCAGCCTCATCCTCAAAGACCGGGTTCTCGTCAGTCTCCGATTGGAATTTCTGGATGGTTGTGCATATTATCTTTGCCTGAGCCATTCCAAGGAGGTCCTTCATTTCCTGGACGGTCTCAGCCCTTGTGAGAATCTTGTCCAGGTTGTTCCTGCCTGCCGAGTATTCCCTGGGGAATACTCCCTTGAAGGTGCTGTATATCTGAAGGTCCAGGTCAATCCTGTCCGTGATCACCACAATCATGGTGTCCCTAAGGTCTCTTGTCCTTCTTATCATCCTTGCCAGCATTACCATTGTCAGGGACTTTCCAGATCCCTGGGTATGCCAAATAACCCCGCCTCGCTGGAGGGGAGTTTTGCCTTCCATCATTCTCTTGAAGGCCTTCATTGCTGCCCTGTACTGCTGGTACCTGGCTATCTTCTTTATCCTAATGTCTCCCTCTGTCTCAAAGAGGATGAAATGCTGCATGATATTAAAAAGGTTTCTCTTCTCAAGTACTCCCAGAAGGAATATGTTTTGTCCGTTGTTGTCCACATCAGGTATGTCCTCAAGTTTGTGGGGATAGGGGTCCTTCCACTCCAGGTAGTAGTCGTAGGATGAGGATATTGTTCCCACATAGCCTCTGTATTTGTTGATTATTCCATTGAGGAAGTTTGTGTGGAAAAGCCTCTGGGCACCCTCGGAAACCATCCCGTCACGGATGTCCATGTACCTCTGCATCTGATCAAAGCCGTCCTTCTTCCCGGCGTTCATATCGCCTCCACCCTGCTTGAAGGGGGACTTTGCCTCAATCACCCCTATGGGGATTCCGTTTATGAAGACCACTATATCTGGGATTATCTCGCACTCAGGTCCCTGAACCAGATACTGGTTTGTGACCAGGAAGTCATTGTTCTCAATGTCCTCAAAGTCAATGAACCTGACTGTCCTGTGCTTCTTCTGGCCGTCAATGGTCTGGACCACCGTGTAGTCCAGGTCAACAATGGCCCTGTGGATCCGCTCATTTATTTCCATCAGGGATATGCCAAGGCTTTCGCTGTGGAGCATTAACTTCACGGCAGACTCCAGTGAATCTCCGTCCATCCAGGGGTTTAGCCTAAGGAGGGCCCTTCTCAGTCTCCCTTCAAGGATAACATCACGAAGAGACTCCCTCTCACCATATGCAGGAGTCAGTCTTTCACCTGGTATGAACTTGTATCCCAACTTTTCTGTCAGATAATCCAAGGCCGGCTTTTCAGCCAAGGTGTACTCATTTCCCAATACTGGCAAGCTTATCCCTCCCTTTTTATTTCTGCTTCTCTGCTAGCTTTTTAGACTACCCTGATCTTTCCTGTAAGCAGGTGGTCCATAAGTGCATGTTTTAGGTTTGTATAGTTGTCTTTGCTTTCCTTTAGTTGGTTGATCTGATTGTCGATTGATGAAAGTATTGAAGCAATTTTCTCTTGTTCAGCTAGTGGTGGTAATGGCACGGGCAACTTAGAAAGCTTTTTCCTCGTTATTCTTCTTCTTGTGGTTCCTTGTTCATTTAGTCTTGAATACTTTAAGCCTTGATAAGAGTTAAGAAAGTAATTAATGAATTTTAATTGATGTATTTTAGTGTCTAACCTTAGCATAACGCAATCTACAGAGGTTATCATTCTCTTGTTCAAATCTGGTACTATGCAGCTTCGGCCAGTAGGTTCTGCCATTCTGCAAATCAGTATATCATCTTTAAATACCTCTTTACAGTTAAGGCTACGAAAGCTTTCATCTGAAATATATTTCTTATCTTCTTTTTCAACAAATTCTCCAATTCCAATATTACCAGTTTGAATTAGTCTTATTCCATCTTCTCTGAGATGTTCTTTTTCAATCCAGTCCCCGTCGATAAAACTATTCTTGATTTCCTTATTTGCAATCTCTTCTAATGGTTTTATATCCCACTCCTTGGGAATCCTTCCAATCTCTGTATCCTTAAACTCGGTATGTCCAATCCCCTCAGTTAAAAGCTTCTGCATCATCCCCTTTTTAAGAAGCTCATAATCCTCAATAAGTCTGTCCAGGTCCTCAATGTGGTTGTCTGTGCTGGACAGGATTTCTGCGATTTTTTCCTGCTCCATTAATGGGGGTGTAGGAAATAAAAAACTTCTCATTTGTTTCCAGGATGTTCTTGGCATTTTAGTACCATATGATTGATTGGAAACTGTATCAATAAAATTGTTACTTTGAATTAAATAGTAAGGAAACTCACAATTTTTATTTGGACGAAGCACCAATATCTCAGTAGAACAAGCCCCCTCAAACTCAGTATAGTGATACTTCCTTAGATAAGGCCTTAATTTACCAAACAAAATATCCCCTTTTCTGAAGGTATTTTTTGAACTTTTCATTTGACTTGTGTTTCCTATCCCCAACAGCTTCCCTGTAGCAACTTCAAGATGTTCAAGGCCAATGTATGGTATATCTTTGTCATTCTGTTCATATTTCTTATTTATGTTTGTTACAAAATGGCCTAATGGTTTAACTTCCCAATCTTCTGGTATAACTCCAATCTCCGTCTCCTTATATCCTTCCCTGATTTCAGCCATATCCATCACCCTAAATCCTTTCAAAGCCAAGGTCCTGAAGGAAGGAGTTGATCCTCTCCCTGGACTGGGCAAGGTCCTCTTCCCTTTGTCTGATGCTTTCCAGGACAAGGTGGATGTCTATCTCCTCTTCATCCTCTGTTGTATCAACATACCTGCTTATATTAAGGTTATGGTCGTTCTCCTCAATCTCCTTAAGGTCAACAACCCTTGCATATCTTTCAACATCCTTGAAGTCGTGATAAGTCTTTACAATCCTTTCAATGTCCTTTTCCCTCAGCCTGTTCTTGTTGCCGTCCTTCACATACCCTTCCGAAGCGTCGATAAATAGAACCTTGCCCTTTCTCTCCTCAGGCTTGCTCTTGTTGAGTATCACAACCGCTGCCGGTATGCTGGCCCCATAGAACAGGTTCTGTGGAAAGCCGATGACAGCCTGGAAAAGGTCATCCTTGAGAATCCCTTCCCTGATTTTGCCCTCTGCTCCTCCCCGAAAGAGGACTCCATGGGGAACTACGGTTGCCATTACTCCCTTGCTGTTCAGGGATGCCAGCATATGCTGTACAAATGCAAGATCCCCGTAGCTTGCAGGTGCAACTCCGTAGTTGAACCTGTTGTAGTCGTTCTTCTCGGCAACCTCACGGCCCCAGTTCTTAAGGGAGAATGGAGGGTTTGAAAGGACCATATCAAAGGTCTTAAGTGTGGCACCCTGGGTGTTTTTGGGGTCCCTGATTGTGTCTCCCTTCCAGATTGTGGATCCGGATACGTCATGAAGAAGCATGTTCAATTTGCAGATTGCCCAGGTTGAAAGGTTAATCTCCTGGCCGAAGAGTTGCATGTTCCTGTGGTTCTGCTTCTGTACATCCCGAACATACTCGATTGCGGATATGAGGAATCCACCTGATCCTGCGCAGGGGTCGTAGATGGAGGTTCCCTCATGGGGCCTAAGCAGCCTGACCATTGTATCCTTGACCTCCTTGGGAGTATAGAACTCCCCTCCCTTGGCTCCTCCGTCATCGGCAAATTCCTTGATCAGGTACATGTAGGCATCCCCAAGGATATCCGGCGACTCCAGTCCCTGGTTGGAAAGGTTCATAGCATCAAATATCTGTATCAGCTGGTTGAGCTTTCCGTCTGGAACCCTCTCCTTGTCGTTGTAGTTTGCCGTGGTTAGGACCCCGTCAAGCTCTGAGTTTCTTGGTTCATCCTCAATGGCCTTGAAGGCCTTGTCAAGGGCTGGTCCGATATTGAGGGTCAGGTCCTTGAAGCTTTCCCACCTTGCCTGTTTAGGTATGAAGAAGGTCTTGTAGGACTTTGCATTCTCAAGCTCCTTGTCCAGTGCCTCCGGAGGCAGCTTGGCAAATTTCTCACTCTTCTCTTGTCTCTCCAGATCAAACTGGTCATTTATTCTCTTTAGAAAAAGCATTCCGAATATGTAATCCATGTACTGGGAGCTGTTAAGGGTTCCCCTAAGTATGTTTGCACAATCCCACAGCTTGTTTTCCAGTGTACGTAAATCTATCTTCTGCATATGATGCATTCCTCCTGTTATTGGTGATTCATTTAATATCCCACTTCTTCAATTTAAGACTATTTTTTGTATTGCATCTATGTGCCCATACTTAATAAGCTACGAGATGATTATTATACTTCTATATCCATATATATCTTAGATAGTTAAATATCTTCAATACATAGTATTCAAACCATTCAACATAGAATAACTACTGATAGATTGCTAATACTTCTAATTTATAAGCATCTTTCTCACTTTTTATATTTTCAAGCCCATCTATCTCACTATTCCCTACCTGTCTCCTGATACTTCTATTAAATGAAAATAGATCCTTCATTACGTCAAACATAATTGTATCTTTATTTATTTTTTTTGTTGATAAAATTTGAGCTATAATAACTACGTCTTGGCTCTCGTAATCCTCAATGTCTTCTATTTCATAGCATAAGTGGTTTGAGTTTAATTTTGAAAAACCTACATCCTCCAAGAAAACTTCTGACTCAATGAATGATGGTATCTTTGTAGAATTCTTGCTAAATAACTCCTTCATTATGGCTTCTTCTGGTTTATCTGTATTCATACTTGAGATTAAATATGGTTTAAACTTGCTTAGCAAATCCATCATATCAAATTCTTCAGGTATCTTAAACTTACCCTCAAATCTAATTATTGCATTTCTAGTTACATCTTCCAAGCTTATTCCTTCGTCTCCTAAAAAATCATAGTAATAATTTCCTCCATGTTCCTGAAGCAAACTTTCAAACTCGTTGCAGTCAAGTAGAATATTGGGTAAAATTCCCCCTTCAATTTCATCAATTTCTTTGTAACTACCTGAAATAATCTTTAAATCTCCACCTATTGATTTTCCTTTGTTCATTTTTACTTTATCTACATGAACGGACTTCTTTCCTTGAAGTAATGCCTTAAACTCTATTATTTTTATTGAATTATAGTAAATGAGATTCTTAAACAACCTAACCATCCTTTCAAAAATTGATATTCTTGACGAACAACTCTATTGTTTATTTTCTTTATTAATATAATATGTTATACAGTTACAATCTATAATAATCAAGAGTTTCCTTGCGTATTTGTAATACTTTTCCCAATGTGTAAAACCAGGGGGGTGCTTGACCCCCTGTTCTACTTCCACTTAGTTTTTGCATCCATTCTTTCCGCATGTTACTCTTTCTGATGTGGCCACCCAATGGCTCGGGTTATCTTTGGTATCAAAACCACATCCTGTTTTACCACCTTTTGTGCCTTTGTGTACTTCATCTGTAGGTAAGTGTTTAACGGTCATTATTTCACCCCCTTGCATATTCAGTAATGTATAGAATTAATCTGTAGCCCCAGTTTTTCAATAGTCTCAACCCTCTAGTAAATTAATTGCATACAAATCCAAATATGATGATAAACTCTATATTTATCTCTTTTATTATATCCTATTTCCAATGTATTACCAATCAAATTCCGAATATTTGTTGAATTATCAACATACTTGTATTATCATGTTATTATGTTGTCAAACTATTGGAGGTAATGTAATGAAAAGGTTTGTTGTGTTTATGATGGCTATGCTATTTCTTCTATTAGGGTGCTCCTCACCAAGCTCAATCCCGGACCTGAGTCTGGATGACCCACGCTTTGAAGGGTATGAACCGGAGAAATCCCTTTACTACAATCCTGAATCAGGGATAAAGTTCAGGGTAAGTCCAATGATTGAAGCCACATACCTGGCTGTTGAGATGACAAACAGGACCAATGACTTCACCAACTACCAGAAGGACACACCCTACATAGAGACCGGCAAGGAAAGATTCGAGGAATTTGGGGACCACGAGTTTGTTAAACTACTCTCCTCCATGATGAGTCGGGGCTACACCTATGATGCCATTCCTTCCTCAATCTATCATTTCAATGAGGATTTCAAGTTGCGGGATGATATAGAGATCAATGAGTTTACTATGAAAAGGTCCGGGGGCCTGGACAATATTGAGAAACTAATGGCCTACCTTAAGGCCTTCAGAATGGACAGTGACTTTGATTCATACTTTATGGAGAACAAGGAAGATTATATCAAGATGATGGACACTGGCCATCATATGCTTACCTCCTACAAGGTAGAGGAGGTTGTTGAGGACTTCTATGGAAAACCCATCCAGAATTCAATCATCACCGTCACTCCCCATGCAAAGAACGCCTACGGCGTATCCATCGACCTTAAGACTGGATCCCTTGAGGTGCTGCCGACCCTGGGAGTATATGACGATGAAGAGATCTTCATAAACGTTCTGGTCCACGAAATCTCCCACACATATGTGAATCCGCTAACAGCCCAGCAGGGTGAGATACTGGCTGAAACAGAAAGCTTGTATGAACCCATTGAGAAGGTAATGTCCAACCAGGCCTACACGACCTGGGAAACCACCGTAAATGAGCATATTGTAAGGGCCAACACGGCGATAATGCTGAGGGATATTCTAGGTGAAACAGCATATAAAAACGCCCTTGCCAGAGACCGTGAACGGGGCTTTGAGTATATAGACCAGGTTGTTGAGTCAGTTTCCCACTATATTGAAAACAGGGACAGGTACCCAGCCTTTAAGGATTATCATCCTGAACTGATGAAGGTCTTTCTTGAACTTAACTAATAATGTGCCCAGGGGGACTGACCCCCTCGGGCACATTCTATATTTGAATCAGAATAGGAACCAGCCTGCTGCCAGTCCAAATATGGCACTATAGATGAGCATCTCCAGATAAAGCTTGCCAGAGGCCTTTCCCTTGATATACCTGGGCTTCATGTATACAAACCCTTCTATGTTGTGTGGAAATGGGACTGCACAGGCGAAATCCGTGTATACAAGCATCAATCCTCCGAGGAAAAGTGCCCTCATCATAAATGAGATTCCCCCAAGCATTCCTAGGATTGGATAGAGAACCACCGACATCAGAATTCCTCTAATAAGCTGGGCCGGGAGAAACCATTTTTCAACATGCTTGCTCTCTTCCTTTTCGGACATGTCCCTCAAGTAATCAATGACCCTTTCCTTCTCCTTATACAGGTCCTTGCTAACCTTCAGTGCAATCATCCCTGCAAGGGTGTAGGATATTGTATGGATTACTGTAAACAGAATGCTAAATACTATGTATCTCATATGCACCCTCCTTAACAAATAAATTCTTTAATCAATCTCAGAAAGGAAAATCTTCAACTCCTTGGCTATCAATTCGGCCTTCTCATGGTGAACATAGTGCCCGGTATCCAGTTTCACAAAGTCCTTATAATTAATGTTTGAAAGATATGAAAGAAGTGCATCCTCCCATCCCTTGACCATTTGGTCCTGCTGCTGGGAAATGAAAAAGTACATCGGAGTATTTTTTGGAATCTCTCCTTTTCCAACGATTCTTGAGTTCTCCTCTAGGTATTCCACCTCTCTTAGCATGTCCTTTGTTAGTGTGCTTCTAAAAAACATAGCCTTGTACTTTTTCTTCTCTTCCTCTGACAGGTCATCTGAATCCATCAGTGGCAGGTTTTTACTAAGCTCAGCTTCAGGCATAAGTCTGGTCAGGCCAATTTTTGAAATGAAGTGCAGGAAACCCAGCTGGGCATCATTCGGTTGGGGAAGCAGGTCGTATGTTTCAGGTACACTTGGATCCAGGCCAATTATGGCCTTTACCTCATCAGGGTATTTTTGGGCCCAATATATGGCTTCAAGTCCTGACATTGAATGAGGTACAAGAACGAAAGGCCCTTTTACTCCGGTTATCTCCAGGGCTTTTCGTGTCTCCTCGAGAATGGTTTCCAAGTCTCTTGGGCTTTCTGATACCTGGCTCCAACCATAGCCTGATTTTTCAACCACTACAATCCTGTGCTGGTCCACAAGTCTCCCCCACAGAGGCTTGAAGTCAAGGGTTGGGCAGCTGGTTCCATGTCCGGCCAGAAACACCAGTGTAGTCTCACCATCACCTTCCACATAAACATGTATGGTCTTTCCCCCAATCTGTACCATTTCACCAGGTGGCGGGAAGGCTATCCTCTCCCTATTCATTTTAATGCTGTGGTTTATTATTGCGACAATCATCAAAATAATGATTAATGAAACTATTGCTCCAACTACAATTACCACTAACATTGATGGTTTCATATACACCTCCTTGGTAACAATCACCTTAGTTTTCTATTAACCTCTTCATAGGTGCTACCTTCCAGTACTACTTATCCATCGATTCCTTCCTCTTGTCCCTGAAATACATTACTGCCATAACGACTACCGCTACTGTGGTAAAGTTGAGGAAAATATCCCTGTAGGCATCAGGATGTAAGGGTTTAAAGAATCCAGTTATCCAGACATACACAAATACTGTCCCCATTGAGATTGAATAAGGAACCAGATATGTTAGTATCTTGTTCTCCAGTTTGATTGTCTTAAACATCATAATTGTTATTGTTGCAATCAAAACCACTGCTGCCCTGTTGAGTATGTGGTAGTTTGTGTCTGTCATCTGACCATTGTACAGCTGTAAAGAGCTGCTTATAATAGTTGTAAATGAGAATATTATGCTATAGAGGATCAATCCCTTTCTGGTCTCTTCAATCACTTTGCTCCTCAATTACTTTCTCTCCTCCCATACTTCATGAATTCCTAATAAATTCACTCACCATCTCCTTAAAATCCTCCGGGAACTCATGTCCCAGTTCGTTCACACATACTGACTTGACTACCACCTCATTGTTAATCAAGGCACTTGCAAGGGTTTTGCTGGGCTCCAGACAATCAGGATCCTTTGCTCCACAGATTATCATTACCTTGATGTTTTTTTCCTTTAATATTTCAACCAGGGTGACCAGTTGGTTCTCAATCATGGGCATCCAGGGTGACTGAAGAACTATTGCCGAACAGTCAATACCCTCCTCCAATATGGCTCTAAGTATGACATTGCAACCTGCCGAGAAGCCTCCAAGGATCCTTTGTCCATATTCATCCCATTGGATCTTCTCAAGGCAGTCCTTCAGCTGCAAGGGTCCCTTGCCCTCATCTTCCCACCTGAATATGTCAAATGAATCAATTTCCTCTGATTGCATATACTCCACCTGAAGGTTCTTGTCACTCAGGACAGACCATTCCTCCCTGCTGTGGGACATGTTTTGCTGGTTTCCATGAAGTGCCAGCAGTATATTGTCCTTTGTCCTCTTTTCCCAGGATATTTTTGTTTCTGCCCTTTCAAGGGCCTTTTCGTACCTCCTCTTCGAGATTTCCTCAAGCTCTTGAAATCTTGGTCTTTCTCTTAGGCTATCCAGATCCTCATCCTCAAAGACTTCTGGCCTGTACCAATATCCTCTTTGGATTATTGCCTCCTCCAGGTAACCCATTGCCTCATCTGTCTTTCCATCCAGTGCTGCCAGACAGTAGAGAAAGTTGTAGTACTGTCCGCTGGGCTTGGGGATGTCCTTCATGTGTCCTGCTACATAATCATAAGCAGACTTTACACCTTCTTCTTCCAATACTTCCAAAGTATCATTCAATACCTTATCCTCTCTCATGCACCCTCCTTAGATCATCCTTACTCTTGACAAAATCCGGCGTACTCGATTGACCACTCTTCCCACTTCTTTGCACTATCAGTTTATTCCAATTGTTTTCAACATAAAGTATACCAGAAAACCTACCTCAAATCCTCATTAATTCACATTATTTTGATATTTATTGTTGTTCTCTTTCATATCCTCCTAAGGAAGAATGTGTCCATGGGGTCAGTCCCCATGGTCACACTTGAAAGGATCCCTAATAGATATTCCCCAATTAATATATCTTGCAAGTACCCCACCAAACTGTTAGAATCATTGTATTGTTCAAGTATGTGGCTGGGTATCCTGTCTGTAAGGAGATGTATCGATTGTTGACATTGAAAAAATTCATAGGTCTCAGGACCCTGAAGACAGCATTTGGTGCAGGTCTTGGCATATTCCTTGCCCATCTGCTCAACCTGGATTATGGAGTTAACACGGCCATAGTTGTTATTCTCAGCCTTCAGAACACAAAGAGAAAATCCCTGAACCTTGCTGGGGTGAGAATACTGTCTTCGGTCATTGCACTGTTGTTGGCCAAGCTTGTGTTCACTCTGTTTGGCTTTGGTCCAATATCATTTTCAATCTATCTGCTCCTGTTCATTCCAGTGGTGGTAAGGCTCAAGCTCAATGAGGGCCTTGTTCCAAGCTCAGTACTTGTAAGCCATCTCCTTGCTTCCAATAGCGTAAGCTTGGGAAGTCTCGGCAATGAGTTTGCCCAGATGGTAATTGGGGCTTCCATTGCACTTGTGCTAAACCTATATATACCTGGTATTGAGTCCCATCTTATCAACGACCTTGCAGCCATAAAGAGGGTAAAATACAGTATACTTGAAAGCATGAGAGAAGGTTTAACTGGCGGTCAAGAATCAACTGACCGATTCCAGCTGCTGGATGAAATGTCACAAAGGATCAGTCTGGCCAATGAGAGGGTCCTTAATGAAACCGGGGAGAATTTTAACCGCGGCCTGGACTATCATCTGAAGTATCTCAAAATGGAATCTGACCAGCTGGAGTCCCTGAGATTTATGGGTCGTTCGATAAACTACTTAAGTAAACACTCGGAGCTTTCTTACATGGCCTCTGATATTACAGAAAAAGCACTCCTCCAGCTTCAATCAATCAGGATGGACAAGGAGAAAATCCATGAGATCAAGGTTACTCTGGAGGCCTTGGCCCAGCCAACCCAACAATCCTCCTTGGAGGATTTCCAGGCACGTGCAACAGCATTCCAATATCTTGAGGACCTCATAAGACTCCTTGATATCAGGACTAAGTTTGTGGACTCACTATCCTTCTCAGACAGGAAGCTTTTCAGGGAGATGCATTCAAAAATTCGGGAGATGGAGAATGTCGCTCTGGATTGACGAAAATAAAGGTACCTTTTGGATTACTCCATCAGGTACCTTCTCCTATTTTCTTAAAATCTTCTCCATCTTCTTGCCTTTGGCAAGCTCGTCTACAAGCTTATCCAGATATCTGATCTCCTGCATCAGGGGCTCTTCAACATCCTCAACCCTTACTCCGCAGACCACTCCCTTGATCAGTTCCCTCGAAGGATTCATATTGGGTGCTTGACCAAAGAAGCCTTCAAAGTCAGTTTCCTTCTCAAGCTGGTCTTCCAGGTCTTCCTGACTGTAGCCTGTTAGCCAAAGGATGATTTGGTCCACTTCTTCCTTTGTGCGACCCTTCTTTTCAGCCTTTGCCACATACATTGGATAGACCTTTGCAAAGCTCATCTTATAAATTTTATGATCTGCCATATTATCCCCTTTCTCCATCATATAACTATATACTTTTTCGGATTATCAATTAAGTGAAGCTCTACTGTCCAAAACTAGATGCTTAATTTATACCCCTCATTCTTAGTTTAATTTCACCATGTATCCTTTCTTCTTTCAGCAATAGCTTCAGGAGTTAGTCTTCAATTGAAAACGCCAAGAATAACTGTTCCAATGCAAGAAGTAGCATTGCTGCTCCCAAGCAGCTGGATGCAATGGGAAACACAGCTGTAATAAATAGATAATCCTGGTTGACAGCCCACATGAGTCCCATCAATGTAACTGCTGAGATTAGGACACTTGGAATCCTCCTAGTTCTTGACAAAGGTGCTGATGGAGATAGGCTAAGCTCTCCTTTGACCAAACCCCTACTCAACATATACAGCCTTATCAGGAATGCTGCACTCAATATCACTATTATAATCCACAGAATATTTTCAGCCATGAGGATCTTTCCAAATCCAGCACCTTCATACCCATTCCACCTTGCCCAGTCATCAATTATCCTCCCAAAGAAAGGCCAGCTTCTCTGGCTGTTGGTCAGAATCACTATCCCCTCACCAGTTTCCGGCACATAGTGAAAGTAGGTCATCACCCCTCCACCCTGTCCGCCGTTTGCAACTGACCTTTGACCATTTGACAGGTCTTCCAGATAATATCCCATTCCATACCCATCAAATACCAGGCCATAGATTCCTATACTCTCCACGGCTGGTCTGTAGAGCTGGTCTAAACTCTTGGAAGTCAGGACATTTTTACCCCCGCCGTACTCCTCCCCCATGCCTGCAATCATAAATGCAGCCACATCTTCAAGTGTTGCAAACATACCACCGGATGCCTTCTCTGGGTAAACATAGCTTTCAACTGGAGTTCCCTCCATATCATAGCCGGTTGGTACAGACCCTTCAGGAAGATCACCCCAATCATAGGTTGAGTTATCCATTCCCAAGGGACCTAACACTTTCTCCTTCATGTACTCGGCGAAATCCCTTCCTGTCACCTCTTCCACCAATAGCTCAAGAAGGTTGTAGCCTGTGTTTGAATAGGTGAATCCTTTGCCTGGCTCAGCCATGGGAATTGCCTTTGTTCCAAGGCTTTCCTCCAAGGAGGGGACTTCTCCTTCAGGTGAATACCTGTCCAGAAAATCTCCCAAGGGCATCCCGGAGGTATGTGTCAGCAGGTGTCTTGTGGTTATGGTGTCATAAGAAAATCTGGATTCTGGAAAGCTCCACTCTCTTATGTATTTTGTTATGGGCTCATCAAGGTCGATCATGCCATCCTCAACCAGCTTCATGACCCCCCAGGCTGTTACTGATTTGGAGATTGATTCCACCCTGAAGTATGTATCCTCTGTAATCTCCCTTTCCCCTTCAATATCAGCATAACCATAAAACCCTTTCCATCTTAACTCCCCTGCCTCAATGATTCCAATGCTGGCTCCCGGGATTTCATAATGGTCCATCATTTCTGGAACATCTCCATCAAGGTGCCCGGTAAATCCTCCAACTTGCCCTTCTCCGCTAATGGCACTTGTAAATGAAAGAGCTGCCATTATAATCATCAGGACGATAACTATAAGCTTATGTTTCTTAAACTTATCCAGAAGACAACTAATCATATTCCATACCTCTTTTTCTGTTTTAATTATTAAGATAAAATAAATATTCCCGTTATTGCTTGACTACGTTTTTAGTTGGTGTATCATATAGTTAAAGTTAATATGACTGTTAGTCATATAATGAAAGGAGACATTAAAATGAATTTCAATTACTTTAGTTATCTATGCTTTATCTGGGCAGCCGTTGGAATAATCACACGAATCCTTATGATCACCTTCGGTGATAAATGGAACAAGTGGGAGATGGAGCATGCATACTCCGAGAAAAAGCCCGCCTGGGTGAATATTGTAGCTGTATTTGGTATAATTGTTGTAGTTGTAACCTGGATTCAGGTTTTTAGGCTTGATGTTGACTACAGCTGGGTCATAGGGGTGATTACAACCCTATCCTTGATTAAGATCTCAGCTCTGCTCTTCAATTATGAAAAGTTCCGGGAGTTTGCAGGAAACACCCTGAACGACAAATCCAAGCGTTTACGGCTAAACCTGTCAGTATTTGCAGCATCAGTTATTTTTATTTCCCTTGGCCTATTCCTATACTCGTAGGGATAGGAACAAGGATCTAAGTCGAACCAGAAAGGACAATTTCGATGCCTAAGCAAACATTTTTCAATCTACCAAACCACAAGAAGGAAAGGATACTCCAAGGCGCAAAGGAGGTCTTTGCCGGGAGACATTACAGCAAGGTCACCATAGATGCAATAGTTGAGAGCGCGGATATTCCAAAGGGCAGCTTTTATCAATATTTCCACAATAAGGACGACCTTTTCAAGCACATGTTCAAGGATATCGGCAGTGAGAAGGAACAACTTCTACTTGAGGTTGCCAGGGACTCCAATGAAAGCTTTTCTGGACTTATAATAAGAATGGTATCTGAATCCTCAAAATTTGAGAACAGGGGTCAAACAATGACTGCTCTTAAAGACCGCTTCCTTAGGGAATGCCCTCAAGGTGTAAAGGAGGAAATCCTTGCTGAGCTGATGCCATCCACCATGAATCTTTTCGAGCGGATTATTGAGATGTTCATATCCAAGGGAGATTTCAGAAATGATATTGATATAACTGCAGCAGCCTTTATCCTGACTTCTGCAACCCTGAACATTGAGGCCTACAGCAGCGAAGAAGGATTCGACTATGGCCAGGCTCTCATAGGCATATGCAATACATTGGAGTTGGGCCTTAAAAAAGGTTAACCATGAAGCAGGTAATTTATACCTGCCTCACACTTTTTTCATATTCTATCTTCCTATCCCAAAAAGTAAAAACCAAAATCCAAACATGACAAATAGAAATTTAAGATACTCAAGCCCCGGGATGAATCCAAGAAACCCTAGAAATCCTAAAAATCCAAGCAGCCCCAGCTTTATCGGGTACTTGAGATAGGTTGTGAAGCAAAGCCCAAATATGCTGAAGGCTGAGAAAGCTGCAATCCAGGGCTTAAGACTGCTTAGCTCTGTCATATAACCAATTATGCCAATTAATCCATACAGTCCAAAGAGACCAAGAGCTCCTGGAAAGTTGATCTGAAATTTTGATGATGTCATTTTTATCCTCCTACATTCTGCAACAAAGGACATCCGTTGTCCCAGCACTGGCTTTGCAATTATGACTTCCTGTAGTAGCTGTCTGCCATTGCACCAATAACCAGTCCTATGCCCGTTCCCATACCTGCCCAAATAACTGTATTTCCAGTCAATATAATGCTAAGTCCCGCTCCTATTGCGGTGCCAAAGATCAGTCCTATACCTGTAAATGGTACCTTCTTGTTGTTTCCCTCATTGTTCTTGCTCATGTTTTTGCTCCTTTCACTTTAAACTCCCAAAGCTTATTATAAATCTGCTGCCCTTTCCCTCCTCACTATCCAGAGAGATGCTTCCTCCGTGTAGCTCAATGATTTTTTTTGATATGGCCAGACCCAATCCTGTTCCACCATCTGACTTCCTGGCATTGTCACCTCTCACCAGAGCATTGAATATACTCTCTTTTATCTCTTCGGATATTCCGATTCCATTGTCTTCAATGACAAGCTCTATCCCTTCACCATTCTCAGATAGGGAGACGGATAAAGTTGTGCCCTCCCTGTTGTACTTGATAATATTTCCGATTATGTTGTCCAATGCCCTTTCAAGCTCAATTTCATCAAAGCTAAAGAGCACCTCCTCCTCTGGAATATTGATGTCCAGGCTAAAGCTCTTGTCCTCAAGCTCACCATAGAAGCTGATAACCACATTTCTCAGGAACTCTGCAAGATCTGCTTCCTTCTTGTTAAGGTCATAGACGCTGCTGTCAAGCTTTGTGTACTTGAAAAGGGTGTCCACCAGATTTGTCACAACCTTTGATTTCTCATGGATATAGCTCAAGTACTTCTTTTGGTCCTCCTCTTTTTCGACCATACCACTTTGCAGGGCCTCTGCATAACCCTGTATTGTGGTTGTTGGGGTTCGCAGGTCATGGGAAATGTCCAGAAGCAATCTCTTCTTGCTTTCTGAAATCGATTTGTTCTCAAGCTCTGCCTTCTCAAGGCGTTCTGTCATGTAATTGAAGGCATCCCTGATTTCCTCAAATTCAATGTTCCCTTTGAAGTCAAGTCTTGTTGAATAGTCACCCTTCATTATTTTCTTGAACCCCTTGTTCATTTCATTAAGAGGTGACATGATCTTTCTGGAAGTTACTCTTCCAAACAGTAATAGAATCAATATTATGATAGTTATGAAAACTGCCAGTGAGTAGCCTACCTTTATGCTCAGGTCTCTTTCAAAATCAGTTCCTTGGACATTTTCAGGAAGTCCAAAACCAACCTTGAAAATCCCACTTCCTTCCTTGACCTTTTTATAGAGAAGGATGTAGTCCTCTCCATCTTCACCGGTGAAGGGAAGATACTCATAGGTATAATCCTCCGTCTCAGTCAGCTCATCCAGATTGTTGGCTATTAGGGCAAAATCCTCCTGTGTGTACTCCTGCTTGTCATCCAGCTTAGTTCCCTCAACATGGACTACCTTGTTGTCCTTTACAATTTCAACCCATGCATTCTCTTCAATATCCGCAGGAAGCTTCAACTCCCCTTCACGACCATCATATTGGATATTGTTGAAGTAGAGGTTCATATCCCTAACAACCTCAGGATGCTCTGACATTGAGGACATTACAAAGGTTAGAAGTATACCAATGAAGAGTCCTGTCATAACAATTGATGTGACCAGAAAAATGATATATTTAATTATCAGATCCCAGTAAAGCTTCTTGAAAATTTTCATAAGGGCTCCTATCGTCTTTCAATCTTATAACCCAGTCCTCTAACAGTCTTGAGGAATTCAGGATTTCTCGGGTCGTCCTCTACCTTGTCCCGCAAATTGCTTATGTGCACTCTTATTGCATTCTCATCATCATAGTATGCTTCATTCCATACATGCTCAAAAATTTGTTTTTTTGTAAAGACTCTTCCCGCATTCATTACCAGATATTCAAATATCCTGTATTCTGTTGATGTCAGGGCTAAAACTTCACCATTTTTGCTCAGGGTGCAGCTTACAGGATCAAGTGTAAGCTTTCCCAGCCCTACTGTCTTTGCTTCATCCTCGATCCCTGCATGGTTTTTCTTGTTCAGTTCGTTGAACCTTCTCAGTTGAGCCTGTATCCTGGCCAGCAACTCCAATGGATTGAAGGGTTTTGTCATGTAGTCATCGGCACCGATATCCAGGCCAAGAATCTTGTCGGAAAAATCATCTCTGGCTGAAAGTATTATGACTGGGATGTTGTATTCCTTCCTGATCTCCTTGATTACCTGAAATCCGTTCAACTTTGGCATCATTATATCCACGATTGCAAGACTTATTTCCGATTCCCTCACCTTGTACAATGCTTCCTCTCCATCATAGGCCTTAATTATTTTGTAGTTTTCCTTTACCAGATACAGCTCGATCAACTCAACTATTTCCTTCTCATCATCAACTACAAGGATATTCTCCATTGAAATCACCTCCATTTGTTAACATTTATTCTATCACATGATTGTTAAAGATTAAATTAATATGTCGCTTTAATACACTATTTCCTTTCTCCTGAAGAGAATGATGCTTAGAACTGCAAATAACAAGATGTATATCAAGCCGTTGGTCAATATCCTTGCCTGATATACCGAGCTAAGATTTGCAACCCTATGAAAATCCACACCTATTATATATCTTTTAATTGACTCTGGAGCAAATACACCCACCAATCCAGTTGCCATGAATATCCCTATGCCTAGGGCTATGGCACCACTTAACTTGCTTATCCTTCCAATTGCAAAAATAAGTAAGGATGAGAATCCATACAAGGTCAACCAAGTAAGAGCATAGATTGTCAAAACCTCCATGGCTGAATGGCTGGAATCGCTCCATCCATATGCGGTCAATCCCACCATACCCGAGCTTATGGCTGCTGAAAGAACCAGCATCATTACAAGTATCCCTGCAGATGCTATCTTTCCGGTAATCAGGCTCCTCCTGGAGACTGCCAAAAGGGAGTATTTCATTGTTCCCCTTCCATAATCCTCTGTAATCAGGGTTGCAATTATGATTGTCACTATTATGAAAATTGAGCCTCCTGAAATTAGGTTCACCATTGAATTAACCATGTACTCCTGTGCAGATAAAGCATTTAGTCTGTCTGTCAGACCAGGAATTGTCTCAGAACTGGTTTTCATGAAAATCCTTGCTGCAAAATAATCAACCATTACAAGAAAAGCTGTAATAATCATTGATATGTAGATCATTTTGCCTGAAAACCACTTAAGTAGCTCTGACTTCACAACTCTAAGCATATCTTCTCTCCTCCTTTGTAAGCCTTAGGAATGCATCTTCCAGGGAGTCTCCCCTGGACTTCATCTCCATCAGGTCAATCCTTTCCATCTCTTCAATCAGCCTTCCATTATGTATGATTCCAACCCTGTTGCATAAAAGCTCCGCCTCATGGAGCAGATGGGTTGAAATGATAAAAGTCTTGTTGTAGTCGTGGGTTAGCTTTATTATAAGCTCCCTGATTGACTTCATTCCATATGGATCCAGCCCGTTTGTTGGTTCGTCCAGTATTATGAGATCTGGGTCGTTGAGAAATGCCCTTCCTATAGCCAAACGTTGCTTCATCCCCATTGAGTACTGGTTTACCTTTTTTTCTGCGGCTTCCGTTAACTCCACCATTTCAAGCACCTTATCAACTCTATCCATTGCCTCTTTACCGTAAAGCTCTGCAAATATCTTGAGAT
>JANKMX010000044.1 GCA_024649995.1 Gudongella sp.
CCAGATTTCAATTAAAAATGGAGATTTCAAGCAGGGCTTAGGCCCTGCTTTTTTGATTTGGCACTCTTAATGATAAATGGTATAATTAAATGATGTTAATTTTGAGAGGATGATTTTTGATGGGACTATTTGACAAGGTTTTTGGAACCTACAGCGAGAGAGAGCTGAAGAAGCTTGATAAAACAGTGGAGCAGATTCTATCTCTTGAGACGGAAATCCAGAGCCTTAGCGATGAAGCACTTAAGGATAAGACAAAGGAGTTCAAGGATAGATTTAGGGATGGCGAGGGCTTGAATGACATATTGCCTGAGGCATTTGCTGTGGTAAGGGAGGCTTCCTGGCGAGTACTGGGTATGAAGCATTTTCCAGTGCAGATATACGGTGGAATAATACTTCACCAGGGACGTATAGCCGAGATGAAGACAGGTGAAGGTAAGACCCTTGTGGCAACATTGCCTGCATACCTCAATGCCATAACGGAGCTTGGAGTCCACGTGATCACTGTGAATGACTACCTGGCCAAGCGTGACAGACAATGGATGGGCAAGGTTTTTGAGTTTCTTGGGTTGACTGTGGGCTGTGTGGTCCATGGAATGAACAACAAGGAGAAGAAGGAAGCCTACATGGATGACATTACCTACGGTACTAACAACGAGTTCGGATTTGATTACCTTAGGGACAACATGGTCATCTACAAGGAAGAGATGGTTCAGAGGAAGCTATACTACGCCATAGTGGATGAGGTTGACTCCATACTTGTTGATGAGGCAAGAACACCCCTGATAATTTCAGGAAAGGGAGACAAGTCCACCAGTCTCTATCAGATGGCGGATAGCTTTGCCAGATCCCTGTCATCAAGAAAACTTGACCCTGAGGAGACAAAGTCAGACCCCTTCAACAGGGAAATAAAGGAAGAGACGGTTGATTACCTGATTGATGAAAAGGCCAAGAGCATTGCCCTTACTGACAAGGGAACCGCAAAGGCTGAAAGCTTCTTTGGAATCGACAATCTGGCGGATGTGGAGAATATGGAGATAGCTCACCATATCAACCAGGCAATCAAGGCAAGAAGCATAATGAAAAATGACATAGATTACGTTGTCCAGGATGGCGAGGTAATAATCGTTGACGAGTTCACCGGCAGACTTATGTATGGAAGAAGGTACTCCAATGGTCTTCACCAGGCAATAGAGGCCAAGGAAGGTCTGAATGTAAGAAGCGAATCCAAGACCCTGGCCACAATAACCTTCCAGAACTACTTCAGGATGTACGAGAAGCTTTCCGGTATGACCGGTACTGCAAAGACTGAAGAGGAAGAGTTCAGGGAAATCTACAACATGGATGTTGTTGAGATCCCAACCAACAAGCCCGTAATAAGACTTGATAACGCCGATAGCGTATACAAGACCGAGGCCGGGAAATTCAGGGCTGTTGTAAATGAAATAAAGGAAAAGCATGGGCTGGGACAGCCGATTTTGGTTGGTACAATAACAATCGAAAGATCAGAGCTCCTTTCAAAAATGCTTAAAAAAGAAGGAATCAGACATGAGGTCCTTAATGCCAAGCAGCATGAAAGGGAGGCTGAAATAGTAGCGCAGGCAGGTAGATTCGGATCAGTCACCATTGCAACGAACATGGCTGGTAGGGGTACCGACATAGTACTTGGAGGAAATCCCGAGCATATGGCCAAGGATGAAATGAAGAAAAAGGGCTATGAGGACGAAGTGCTTGCATATGTTGACGGATTCTTTGAGACGGATGACCAGGAGGTTGTGGAGGCAAGAAGAGTCTACCAGAGCCTTGTGAAAAAGCATGAGGATGAAACCAGAAGCGAGCACGAAAAGGTGGTCCAGGCTGGCGGACTTCACATAATTGGAACCGAGAGACATGAGTCCAGACGTATAGATAATCAGCTTAGAGGTAGATCCGGACGTCAGGGAGATCCTGGAAGCTCAAGATTCTACATCTCACTTGAGGACGACCTTATGAGGCTGTTTGCAGGGGAGAGGATCAAATCAATAATTGACGGCATGAACATGCCTGAGGACGAGCCCCTTGAGCATGCCCTCCTTACAAAGACAATAGAGGGTGCACAGAAGAAGGTTGAGGGAAACAACTTCTCAATCCGTAAGCACGTCCTCCAGTACGACGATGTAATGAACAAGCAAAGAGAGATCATGTATGGTGAGAGAAGAAAGGTTCTGGAGGGAGAGAACCTCAAGGATCACATACAGGAAATGGTCAGGGGACTTGTCGTTGAAAATGTAGAGCTTTACACAAGAGGGGAGAAGTATCCGGAGCAGTGGGACTTTGAAGGCCTTGAAACCTACCTTGTGAAGCAGTTTGGCTTCAAGCAGGGGATTTTCAAAGGCATGGACATAGAGTCCCTTACAAAGGAAGATCTCATAGATGGGATAATGAAGAAGGCGGAGGAGGCCTACAAGGCCAAGGAAGCCGAGTTTGGAGAGGACCAGTTCAGGGAAATAGAAAGGGTTGTGCTGCTTCAGGTTGTTGACAAGAAATGGATGGACCACATCGATGCCATGGATCAGCTTAGACAGGGGATTGGACTTAGGGCCTACGGTCAGCAGGATCCTGTCAGGGCTTATCAGATTGAGGGCTTTGACATGTTCGAGGAGATGACAAGAAGCATCTGGGAGGATACCGTTGGACTTCTTTACCATGTGGTCAAGAATGAAAATATTGAAAGAAAACGTGTGGCTCAGCCAGTAAATACGGTTGCTCCAGGGCAGCAGCAGGAGAACCGGACTGTGGTTAACAAGGAAAAGAAGATTGGAAGAAATGATCCCTGTCCTTGTGGCAGCGGCAAGAAATACAAGAAGTGTCATGGAGACCCCACAAGACAGCAGTAAGCTTGGTAATTATGAAGGGATGTGAGATTATGGAGAGCATATATCTTGATAGAGACCGCCTTTGGGAGATAAAGGATACGGTCAAAGAATTGGGTGTTTCACTTTGACCTGCCTACACTAAAGAGCAGGGTAAAGGAGCTGCAGGAGGAATCCTACAAGGAGGACCTTTGGGATGACGTGAAAAGAGCCCAGGGAATAATGCAGGAAATAAAGGCGTTAAACAGCGAGATAGAAACATATGAAAGGCTTATCGAGGACATCGAGGATATGGAGACCATGATTGAGCTTATAATCGAGGAGGATGATTTCTCCCATTATAGGGAGGTTCAGAAAAACATCGATATCCTGGAGAGGAGGACTGACAAGTTCAAGATTTCAACCCTCCTCAATGGGGAGTTTGACCAGAAGAGTGCAATATTGTCCATACATTCAGGTGCAGGTGGACTGGAGGCCCAGGACTGGGCTGAAATGCTGCTTCGGATGTACAGACGTTGGGCTGAAGGAAAGGAGTACAGGGTTGAAACCCTAGACCTTCAGGCCGATACCGAGGGTGGAATAAAGTCTGTTACACTTCTGGTTGAGGGCTTCAATGCATACGGCTACCTGAGAAGCGAGAAGGGAGTCCACAGGCTTGTGAGGATTTCCCCATTCGATTCCTCGGGTAAAAGGCACACATCCTTTGCCAGCATTGACGTGTATCCTGAGATAGATGATGATGTCCAGGTTGAAATCAATGAAAAGGATCTGAAGGTTGATACCTATAGGGCTTCAGGAGCTGGTGGTCAGCATGTAAATACAACTGATTCTGCCATCAGGATAACACACATTCCAACGGGAATTGTAGTTCAGTGCCAATCTGAAAGGTCACAGCATTCAAACAGGGCAACTGCCATGAACATGCTAAAGGCCAAGCTGATCCAGCTGCAGCAGGAGGAGAACAAGGAAAAGATCGAGGACCTTCAGGGTTCCTATTCCCAGATAGCCTGGGGATCACAGATCAGATCCTACGTATTCCATCCATACAGCATGGTCAAGGACCATAGAACAGATGCGGAGGTTGGGGATGTAAGCCGCGTAATGGATGGGGACATCGACTACTTCATCAATGAATATTTGAAATACAAGGCCCTTCAGTAGAAGGGCCTTTAGCAAAAGAAAGCTTGGAAAGGTTGGTTTTATATGGATATAGTATCGAGGTTGGCTGAAGAGCTTAAACTTAAGAAGAAGCACGTGGAAAATGTAATCCAGATGATTGATTCAGGTGACACGATTCCCTTCATCGCCAGGTACAGGAAGGAACAGACGGGGGAAATGACAGATGTAACCCTAAGGGATCTTCACAACAGACTGGTTTATCTTAGAAATCTGGAGGCCAGAAAAGATGAGGTCATAAGGCTGATTGGAGATCAGGAAAAGCTCACTCCAGAGCTTGAGAAGGAGATTCTCAATTCCGACACCCTTCAGAGGGTTGACGACCTTTACAGACCCTTCAGACCAAAGAGAAGGACCAGAGCCACAATGGCAAAGGAGAAGGGACTGGAGCCCTTGGCAAAAGACCTTATGCTTCAGGGGATGGACAAGGAAGGGCTGGTCCTTTTTGCAAGTACCTTCATTGATGAAGAAAAGGAGGTTCCCGACTGGGAGACTGCCCTTCAGGGGGCCATGGACATCCTTGCAGAGGACATTGCCGATGATCCGGACTTCAGGAGGTCGGTGAAGAACTACCTATGGAGAAATGCCCTTTTATTGACCCAGGCGGTAGATAAGGAGGCGGACTCAGTATATGAAATGTACTACGATTTCAAGGAGCCCGTAAACAAGATACTCAACCACAGAATTCTGGCCATCAACAGGGGAGAGAAGGAAAAGATACTTAAGGCTTCACTCCACATTGAAGGGGATGACGGAGTCAAGATAATCAGGGACAGACTGTTGAAGAATCCCCCCAGCATCTGCACAGGCTATGTGGATTCCGCAATCCAGGATGGCTATAAGAGACTTCTATACCCTTCAATAGAAAGAGAGATCAGAAATGACCTTACTGAAAGGGCGGAGGATGAGGCAATAAAGGTGTTTGCCCTGAATCTTGAGCCCCTTCTCATGCAGGCACCCATAAAGGGCAAGACGGTTCTTGCAATCGACCCAGGCTTCAGGACAGGCTGCAAGGTGGCAGTTGTTGATGACACCGGCAAGCTTCTTGACAATACAACCGTATTTCCAACAGAGCCACAGAAAAAGATAGAGGCTACAAAGAAGACCCTGGCTGCACTTATAGAAAAGTATGATGTTGAACTGATTTCAATTGGTAATGGAACAGGATCAAGGGAGACCGAAGCGGTTGTTGCGGAATTGATGAGAGAAATTCCCCAGAAGGTTGCCTATGCAATCGTAAATGAGGCAGGGGCATCTGTATATTCAGCATCCGAGGTTGGTCAGAAGGACTTTCCGGATCATGACGTTACTGTAAGAGGTGCCGCTTCAATAGGTAGAAGGCTCCAGGACCCGCTTGCGGAGCTTGTAAAGATAGATCCAAAACATATAGGTGTTGGACAATACCAGCATGACCTCAATCAGGGTAAGCTGGACGGGGCATTGACAGCGGTGGTTGAGGACTCGGTAAACAGGGTGGGGGTGGACCTTAACACTGCAAGTCCATCACTACTTAAGTATGTTTCTGGAATATCCACGAAGGTTGCAAATGGAATAGTTGCCCACAGGGAGGAAAATGGCAAATTCAACAGCAGAAGGCAGCTCTTGAAGGTTAAGGGACTTGGAGACAAGACATATAAGCAGTGTGCAGGATTCCTAAGGATTCCAGGTGGTAAGGATCCCCTGGACAACACCGGAGTTCATCCAGAGTCATACCATATCGCCAAGGACCTTATGGGACAGGACCTTGAATCCTTGAATCTGAAGGAGCTTTCAGAGGAGCATAAGGTTGGGCTTCCGACCCTTGAGGATATTATCAAGGAGCTCAAGAAGCCGGGCAGGGACCCAAGGGATGAGATGCCAAAGCCACTCCTTAGGGAGGATATCCTAAAGCTTGAGGATCTTTCCCCGGATATGGTGCTCAACGGAACTGTCAGGAATGTTGTTGATTTTGGTGCATTTGTGGATATAGGTGTAAAGCAGGACGGGCTTGTCCACATATCTCAATTGGCTGACAAGTTTATAAAGCATCCCAAGGAAATCGTAAAGGTTGGGGACATTGTCAAGGTGAGGATAATACAGGTTGACAAGGACAAGGGGAGAATTTCCCTGAGCATGAAGAACATAACAGGATAGGAGGACTGGAGGATGAAGCTTGGCGTAATTGTAAACCCTATTGCAGGGATGGGTGGAAGAGTCGGACTTAAGGGAACAGATGGTCCAGAGGTCCTTGAAAGGGCTAGAAGGATGGGAGCAAGGCCTGAATCTCCTGGAAAGGCAGAAAAGGCACTAAGAACCCTTGTGCCCTTGAAGGACAGGCTTGAAATTCTTACCTTCCCAGGGGACATGGGCGAGAATGAAATGAGAAATCTTGGATTTGAGCCTCTTGTTCTGAATCATCTGGAGGAAAACACAACCCCCGAGGACACTGAAAGGGCAGCAAAAATGATGGTTGAAGAGGGTGTTGACCTGATCATATTTGCCGGTGGAGATGGAACTGCGAGAAATGTCTATAATTCAATAGGTGAGGAGGTTCCCGTTATAGGAATCCCAGCAGGTGTAAAGATTCACTCAGGAGTTTTTGCAAATCATCCGGGAGCAGCTGGAGAAATTGCCTTCAATTACCTGCAGGACATGGAGATTGGCACCAAGGAAGCAGAGGTAATGGACATAGATGAGGAGGCCTTCAGAGAGGGCGTTGTAACGGCAAAGCTCTACGGCTACATGAGGATTCCACACATGCCGGACCTTACCCAGGTCCAGAAATCCAGTGGATTTGCAGATGAGAAGGAAGCCATTTCAGGAATCGCTGAAAAGATCATTGAGGAAATGAGGGACGGAATCTACTATATTATGGGCTCAGGAACCACCATAAGACCTATTATGGAGGAGCTTGGGCTACCCAACACTCTTCTTGGAATAGATATCATCAAGGATAGGAAGCTGGTTGCATCTGATGTGAATGAAAAGCAGATTTTGGAAATAATCGGTGATGAGCCTGCAAAGATCATCGTCACAGTAATCGGTGGACAGGGCTACATCTTTGGAAGGGGTAACCAGCAGATCAGTGGAGAGGTCATAAAGAGAGTAGGGAGGAAGAACATCATCGTTGCAGCGCCTAGAAGCAAGATTTTCTCTCTTCAGGGAAGGCCCCTCCTTGTGGATACAGGAGATGAGGAGGTCAACCAGATGATGAACGGATACATCAAGGTTGTCTATGATTATTATACAGAGAGCCTTCAGGAGGTAAAGGGACTGTAGGGTGAAGACAATGCACAATGCATACCCTCTCGATGAATTCTTAGGAACTCAAAGAGTTCATGGAATTCTATCGCCGGGCACGTGGCGATTCACAATGAAAAGAAAGCTGTCATTCCGAGCTTGTCGAGGAATCTAGCTTTTTAGGTAAGAGTTAACAAAGAACATTGAACAATTAGATAAAGTGGAAAGCAGAAAGTAGAAGGTGGAAGGGGAAAAGAGATCCCTCCACTTCGGTCGGGATGACAGCCATAATGTCAATCTGAGCTGTGCGAAGAGTCTTGGACTTCCTGGACTAGCATAATTTTTTATTCTTTGCAACTAGGATTGCTATTCAAGATTAAGACCGAACGGTGCTTTGCAAAGCAGTTCATATGAAAGAACGACTGCAGAATCCAGCGAGGATTTCGGAGTGAATTGATTCCTCCAAGCGTAGCGGCATAGGAATCAACGGAGAAAACGAGCGCTTGATTATGCTCGGGCTTGAATCCAGAATTGCGTGTAAACACCAGAGGTCTTAGTACAAATAAAGCAAAATCTTGATAATTTATTATCAAATTTGAAAAATCCGCTTGACATAATCGATAACCTTCGATATTATAATGGTAGATATATCTTCAGGGCGAGGTGCAAGTCCTCACCGGCGGTAAAGCCCGCGAGCCGAAAGGTTGATCTGGTTGAATTCCAGAGCCGACAGTTAAAGTCTGGATGAAAGAAGATGATATTATCTTTAGTATTTTTGCCCCGAAGATTGCTTCGGGGCTTTTTATATTCCCGAGGTAATAAAAAACATGGAGGGATATTATGTATACACTTAGCAAGGAAGCATGGAGCACAAGAATGATGGTGAAGATATCTGTATTGGGAGTTATCTCATTTGTATTGATGTTTTTCGAGATACCTTTGGTATGGCTGGCACCACCGTTCATCAAGATCGACATATCGGATCTTCCCGCATTGATCGGAGCATTTGCAATGGGACCTATGGTTGGGGTCATAATTCAATTGCTTAAGAACGTACTTAATGTAGTGATTGAAGGAACCACAACCGGAGGTATAGGTGAGTTGGCAAATTTCGTGGTTGGTAGTGCATTTGCCTACACAGCTGGATTTGTATATTTCAAGAAGAAGACATTTGGAAGGGCTGTAGCAGGACTTCTTTTGGGAACAGTTGTAATGACAATTGTAATAACAGTGGCAAACTACTACGTGATGTTTCCATTCTATGCAAAGCTGTTCGGATGGCCAATAGAGAGCCTGGTCGAAATGGGCACCGCAGTCAACAGCAATATCGTTGATCTGAAGACAATGATGCTCTACTCAATCGTACCTTTTAATCTCCTTAAGGGTTCAATGCTTACAGCGATAACTATTCTGATTTACAAGAAGGTATCACCACTTCTTCACAACTAGATAAAAAAAGTGAACAAGGGCCTGGGGGTCCTTGTTTTTTTGTGTGTGGAATAAAGTGTTTTGTGGAAAATGGAATTGTCCTGTGTTAAGCTTGAAGGGTAGGTGTTTGGAAGAAATAAAATCGCGAGGTGTCCTATGCTTGATAGATTGAATGAAGAGATATTTGATATGAAAAAAAGACTCAGGGAATACAATAAGCTGAAGTCCCTGAAAGAATCCATGCAGGATGAAATGAGTAGATTGGTGAAATTGAGGGGAGACCTTCTAGAGCAGCATGATAAGGAGCTCAGGGATGTTGAAAATCTTGAGAGAATCGGTGTGAAATCACTCTTTCTTTCAATAACCGGAAAGAAAGAGGAGTCCCTTGACAAGGAAAAGGAGGACCTTCTACGGGCCAAGGCCAGCTATGAGGAATGCCAGACAAATATTGAAGACCTTAAGAAGGGCCTTGCAGAAGCAGAGGGGCTCCTGGATCAATTTGGAGACATCGAGATCAATTATCAGAGGCTGTTGAAGGACAAGGAAAACCTGCTTATCAAGTCTGGAGGGATCAAAGGAAAAGCTCTCGGAGAAAAGCTGATCAAGGCCGACGAGCTGCAGGTGGATATCAAGGAGGTCAAGGAAGCAATTGCAGCCGGCAGGTCCACCTTGGAAGCACTTAAGGGAGTCAGGGAAAAACTGGATTCCGCAAAAGGATGGGGAACCTGGGACCTGCTTGGAGGGGGACTGATTTCAAACATAGCAAAGCATTCAGCCATAGACGAGGCAAACAACAGGGCAAGAGGTGTTCAGCACCAACTAAAGGCCTTCAGAAAGGAGCTCTCTGATGTCAATGAGTTTACAGACATAGAGGTTAACATCTCAGCCTTTGCATCCTTTGCAGACTTCTTCCTTGATGGTCTGATTGCGGATTGGTTCGTCCAATCCAGGATAAATGACTCCATTGGACATGTTGAGGATGCCAATAGGAATATTGAAAATATCATAAGGGATCTTGAGAACAGATTGGGGGACCTTCAGAGGGACCTCCAAACCACCAGGGATGAAATAGGAGATGTTCTCCAGAACTAGATTTTTTCTCATATATTGCCAAAATATTTGTGAATGGTATTCTCATTTGGTATAATTGAGTATTGACATGATTGGTTAATGGGAATTGAAAATAGGAAGGTAAAGCATGAGAATAGAGCTTAAGGGAATAGAAGAGACAGATAGATTTGGGAAAAGACTTGGGGAGCTGGTTCAACCCGGTGATGTGATTTGCCTAAACGGTGATCTTGGAGCTGGAAAGACAACCTTGAGCAAGTCTGTTGGAAAGGGTCTAGGGGTGGATGAATACATTACAAGCCCAACCTTTACAATAATCAATGAATACGAAGGAAGGATACCCCTTTATCATTTTGATGTATACAGGCTTAACCATGGGGAAGACCTGTATGACCTTGGAGTGGAGGATTACTTCTACGGAGATGGAGTATGCCTAATCGAATGGGCCCAAAATATCCAGGATTACCTGCCAGATGATAGGCTGGAGCTTTGGATTTACAGAACGGACAATCCAAATGATAGAATAGTTGAATTGAAATCCTTCGGGGATAGAAGCGAGTTTCTTGCTAAGGAGCTGATTAAATGAAAATACTGGGATTGGATACATCCACAATGATGACCACATGCGCCGTTATGGAGGATGAAAGCCTGTTGGGAGAGTTTTCCCTAAGCCTTGACATGAGTCATTCAGAGGCACTTGTGCCCATGATTGGCGAGCTGATGGATAATCTGGAAATGAGAATAAGTGATATGGATGGATTTGCGGTATCCAAAGGACCCGGGTCCTTTACAGGACTTAGGATTGGGTTGGCAACAGCCAAGGGCTTTGCCCATGTCACCGGCAAGCCTATTGTTGGGGTGTCATCCCTTGAGGTTCTTGCCGATAACATGTACGGCCATGAGATAGTTGTGCCAATGATGGATGCTAGAAGAGACAGAGTCTTCACTGCAATATACACAATGGAGGGAGACCGGTGGATTCCATTGCTTGGACCGGATGCCCTGCCTGTGGAGGAATTGATCAAAATTATCAAAAGGGACCATGAAAGGATAGTCCTGGTTGGTGACGGAGCGGTTAGATACAGGAATGAGTTTGTTGAAGGCCTTGGGAACAGAATCCTGTTCGCACCGGGGAGTCTTAATCTAAGCAGGGCTGCAAGTGTCTGCAGACTGGGTATGGCTAAGCTTGCAGAGGGCAGGTCTGATGACATGTTCACAATGGCTCCAGAGTACCTGAGGGATTCACAGGCTCAGAGAATGCAAAAAAAGAAGAGGTAATCATGAAGATCATATTGAGAGAGATGACGGAAAAGGATATAGATGCCGTACTTGAAATAGAGAAAGCCTCATTCACCACACCCTGGTCAAGAGAATCATTTCAGAAGGAAATTGTGGAGAATGCCCTTGCTGTCTATATTGTAGCAGAGGTTGACAATGTGGTCACAGGCTATGGAGGCTTGTGGAAGATTCTTGATGAGGGACATATAACAAATGTAGCTGTAAGTAGGGAATTCAGGGGCAAGGGAATCGGAGATGCACTTGTTATGGGCATTGTGGATTATTGTGACAGGACGGGAATACCCAATATCACATTGGAAGTGAGGGAATCCAACCAGGTGGCCAGAAATCTTTATAAAAAGCATGGATTTGTGGATGCCGGGAAAAGACCTGGTTATTATTCCGACAACAATGAGGACGCAATAATAATGTGGAGAAAAAAGAACCAGAGGTGAATATGATGTTAACATTGGCAATAGAGACCTCCTGCGACGAGACCTCCTGTGGGGTCGTCAGGGATGGGAGAGAGGTTCTTTCAAATATAATCTCCTCTCAGATAGAAATTCACAGGGAGTACGGTGGTGTGGTGCCTGAGATTGCATCCAGAAAGCACATCGAGGGAATAGATGTAATAGTACAGGAGGCCTTGGATAAGGCACAGGTCAATTTCAAGGACCTAGATTTCATTAGCGTAACACAGGGTCCTGGGCTTGTGGGTGCTCTACTTGTGGGACTTTCAACGGCCAAGGCAATGGCATATGGACTGGACATACCCATTGTTGGAGTGAACCATATAGAGGGACACATCTGTGCCAACTACATTGAGCACAAGGACCTGGAGCCTCCATTTACATGCCTTATAGTTTCAGGTGGTCACTCCTACCTGATTGATGTTCTTGGCTACAGCAGCTACAGGCTTTACGGAAGAACCAGGGATGATGCTGCGGGAGAGGCCTTTGACAAGGTTGCCCGGGCCTTGGGGCTGCCATATCCCGGAGGACCATTCATTGACAGTCTGGCTCTGGAGGGAGACGGTTCGGCAATAGATTTTCCAAGGGTTTTTCTTGAGGATGACAGCTATGACTTCAGCTTTAGTGGATTGAAGACTGCGGTTCTCAACTATCTGAACCAGATGAAGCAAAGGGATGAGGAACCTGTCATAGCTGATGTTGCAGCGAGCTTTCAGCAGTCAGTGCTTGAGGTAATGGTTGAAAAATCATTCAGGCTGGCAAAGGAAACCGGACGGGACAAGATTGTCATAGCCGGAGGCGTTGCTGCAAACAAAGGCTTGAGGGATATGATGGAAAATAGAGGGAAGAAGGAAAATGTGGATATCTTTTATCCATCGGTTCAGTTATGCACAGACAATGCTGCCATGATCGGTTCTGCGGGATATTATAATTTCATTAACGGAAAGGTCTCAGACCTGGCTATGAAGGTAATGCCCAATCTTGGCTTTCTAGACTAAAAAACCATCCCCAAAATGTCCACAACATATGGGGATGGTTTTTAAAATACCTGTGGATAATGTGGGAAAAAGAAGGAAAACCACCAAAATGCAGTGGATAACTAGGTGTAAACCTGTGGACAATGTGGATATGTTGTAATGATTACTCTCCATGCTCCATCCACTGTGCATAAATATCATCAAGTATACTTTGAAGATTTTCTCTTTCCCTTGACAGTTGAAGTACCTCCTGATGGTCCTTATAGACATCAGGATCAGAAAGCTTCTCATCAATCCTTTTGATTTCTTCCTCAAGGGCAGAAATGCTTTCCTCCAGCTTCCTGATGTTTCTTTTTCGTTCCCTTTCCTTTTGAAGCTGGTCTTTTTCCTTCCTTTTTTCATGCTTGAGCTGGGTTTTGGTCTTTTCTTCCTCTTCCTCATCCACGTCCATTGCAAGGAAAGCCTTCTTCTCAATATAGTAATCGTAGTTCCCCATGAACTCAGTTACACCTTCTTCGGTGAGCTCAAATATTTTTGTGGCTACCTGGTTAAGAAAGTACCTGTCGTGGGATATGACAAAAATTGTTCCGGAATAGTTTTTCAGGGCATCCTCCAGGACCTCCTTGGAGTCTATGTCCAGGTGGTTTGTGGGCTCATCCATAAGCAGGAAGTTCGACTTTGAAAGCATGAGCTTCAAAAGGGCCACCCTTGCCTTTTCCCCACCACTTAGCTCATTGATCTCCTTGAAGATATCATCACCTACAAACAGGAATTGGCTCAGATAGGTTCTTATTTGGTAATGGTCCAATAGGGGATACTCATCCCAGATTTCATCAAGGACCGTCTTGTCAAGACTCAGGTCACTCATCTCCTGGTCGAAGTATCCAGGATATACATGCTGGCCGAGCTTGACGAAGCCATCATCCAAATCCACCTGGCCTAGAAGTATCCTGAAAAGGGTGGTTTTACCGATTCCGTTGGCACCTATGAGACCCACCTTCTCTCCCCGGTATATATCAAGGGAGATGTCCTTTAGAAGCTCCAAGTCCCCAAAGCTCTTGCAGAGTCCCTCTGCATGGAGAACATCCCTTCCCGACCTGGTTTCGGGGTCAAAATGGAAGGATGCCTTCTTTGATTCATGTAGCTTGGGCAAGAGCTTGATCTTATCAAGCATCTTTTGACGGCTTCGGGCCTGCTTGATGTACCTTTCTCCTCCATAGTTCATGAACCTCTGGATAATCTCCTCCTGACGCCTTATTTCCTTTTGCTGGTTGTCATACTGGCGTTTCATTATCTCCAGCTCTTTTTTTCTTTGGACCATAAAGCCTGTATAATCTGTGTTGTAGCTTTTGAGGCCCCTGTTTTCCATGTGGAATATCCTGTTGGCAACATTGTCCAGAAAGTATCTGTCATGGGAAATGATAAGGCTTGAACCCCTATAGTCCCTTAGGAACCTTTCAAGCCAGGTTATTGCATCGATATCCAGGTGGTTTGTAGGCTCATCCAACAGGAGGAGGTCTGGTTTTTCCAGCAGTAGCTTTGCAAGTGACAATCGAGATTTCTGGCCACCACTGAGGATTTCAACGGACTTGTCAAAATCCTCTTCAAGGAAGCCAAGACCCTTTAGCACCCCTCTAATTTCAGACTTGTATCCATATCCGTTAAGGGCTGTAAATTCCTCAAGCATTTGGCCGTATTCATCCATAAGCCTTTGGAGAACTTCATCTGAATTCTCTCCGGCCTTTGAAATATCAATTTCCATTTCCCTTAATCTCTTCTCCATAATGATAAGGTCATCAAAGACTTTCAGGCATTCATCAAAAATATTCAGGCTACTGTCTATTTTGGTATGCTGTTCCAGGTAGCCGACCTTCACTCCCCTTTGAAGCTGAACCTGCCCCTGGTCCATATGGAGCTTTCCTGAAAGTATCTGAAAAAGTGTTGTCTTTCCAGTTCCATTCAAGCCCAAGACTCCAATTTTATCCCCGGTTTCAACATGAAAGGAAATGTCCTCAAGTATCGGGTCAACGACATAGGTTTTATATATATGATTGGCTGTTAGTATTGGCATTTTTATCCCTCCAAGATTCCTATGACCATTCTAACAGAAAAAACTTCTCTTTAAAAGTGGAATCAACGTTTACAGAGGCTACAAAAAGATTGTTAAGGGCCTGTGAATAAATTGACATATACTTTTGTGAATGGTATAATTATCCCAGAATTCAAGATAGGTGGTGAATTTATTGGGCAAAGATAATAAGGTATCATTAACAGTCATAAGAAGATTACCTAAGTATCACCGTTATCTCAGTGACCTTATGGATAGGGGAATCAGCAGGATATCCTCACAGGAATTGAGTGTATTGACGGGGTTTACAGCTTCACAGATCAGACAGGATTTGAATAATTTTGGTGGATTTGGACAGCAGGGCTATGGTTACAATGTGGAGGACCTGCAAAGGGAACTCGGCAAGATACTTGGATTGGATCAGAAATACAACGCCGTTATAGTGGGTGCTGGAAACCTTGGACAGGCAATTGCCAACTACAGAGGTTTTGAGGACGCAGGCTTCAGGGTTCTTTCCATGTTTGACAGAAATCCAAGAGTGATTGGCCTTAAGATCCGTGATATTGAGATCAGGGACATGGAACACATTGAGGATTTCATCAAGGAGAACGATGTGGAGATAGGTATCATAACCACGCCAAAGGAAAGTGCACAGCAAGTGGCTGACATCTATGTAAAAGCAGGAGTGAAGGGAATATGGAACTTTGCACCGACAGACATAAATGTGCCGGATGATATGATCATAGAGAATGTTAGACTAAACGAAAGTTTGTTTATTCTTTCATACTTTCTTAAGGCGGCAACAGAAAAGTAGAGCTTGATAATCTCGATGGAATTATAGCTATCCGCCCTTTGACATGAGGAAATTACTCCTTCTGTTTTAAGGTTGCCAGACCTTGGGCGGTATGATATAATTTTATCGAGATTAATAGTTATTGTGAGTTTTTTTCACAGCTAAATTAAAGGGGGTAGTTTTACCATGTCAAAAGAAATACTAAATCCGTTGGAAAGTGCTCAGAAACAGGTAAAAGACGCTTGTGAGGCATTGGGCTACGGAGAATCTGTGTACGAGCTTCTAAAAGAGCCAAAGAGATTTATTGAGATTTCAATCCCAGTGAAGATGGATGATGGTTCAGTGAAGGTATTTAAAGGCTACAGATCAATGCACAGTGACGCTGTCGGACCAGGCAAAGGTGGAATACGTTTTCATCCTGATGTAAACCCTGATGAAGTTAAGGCACTTTCAGTATGGATGACATTCAAGTGTTGTGTAACAGGAATCCCTTACGGTGGAGGTAAAGGTGGAATAACTGTTGACCCTTCAACTCTTTCACAAGGAGAGCTTGAGAGATTGTCAAGAGGATTCATCCAAGGCCTTTACAAGTACTTAGGCGAAAAAATAGATATCCCTGCACCAGATGTAAACACCAACGGCCAGATTATGGCTTGGATGGTAGACGAGTACTGCAAGCTTACAGGAACAATGAACACAGGAGTCATAACAGGTAAACCAGTTGAGTGGGGCGGTTCACTTGGAAGAAATGAAGCTACTGGATTCGGAGTTGCTGTAGTAACAAGAGAAGCAGCTAAAAAACTAGGTATTGATATCAAGGTAGCTAAAATAGCGATCCAAGGATTCGGAAACGTTGGAAGCTTCTCAGTTAAGAACGTAGAGAGACAAGGTGGAAACATCGTTGCAATAGGTGAGTGGAACAGAGAAATCGGTACATTCGCTATCTATAATGAAGATGGAATTGACTATGCTGATCTTGCTGCATACCAGGCTGAGCACAAGACAATAGCAAACTACCCTAAAGCTAAGATGATCACTCTTGACGAGTTCTGGTCTTTGGATGTTGATATAATGATTCCAGCTGCTCTTGAGAATGCAATAACTCTTGAGAATGCTGACAAGATCAAGGCTAAATTGGTTGTTGAGGCAGCAAACGGCCCAATAACACCAGAAGCTGACGAGATACTGGAGAAGAAGGGCATCCTGGTAGCACCTGACATTCTTGCAAATGCAGGTGGAGTAACCGTATCATACTTTGAGTGGGTACAGAACCTTTACGGATACTACTGGAGCGAGGAAGAAGTTGAAGAGAAGGAAGAGATCGCAATGGTTAAGGCCTTCAATTCACTTTGGAAGATCAAGGAAGAGTACAATGTGCCATTGAGAAGATCAGCTTACATGCACTCAGTCAAGAAGGTTGCTGACGTTATGAAGCTCAGAGGATGGTACTAATCAGCCAGGGCTGTGAAATACTATAGATGGACAATTGAGGCAAGGAGAAATCCTTGCCTCTTTATTATGCTTCCGCTTTCAATCTTACTTCATGGAGATTAGATTTTACCTGAAAACCGGATAGCTCTAATTTGGTCGGGGTGACAGCTTGCTTTTAATAGAGAAGCGCTTACTTGTGCCAAGCGAGTAGATTAATCAAAATCTTAGATTTTGTTTTTAATCAGTCAGCATGGTATGCCCGGCGATAGAATTCTTTGAACTCTTTGAGTTCCTAAGGATTCATCGAGAGGGTATGATTTGTGAATTGAATGTAGTATAATAAACCAAAACACATCCAAGGAGACAAAAAATGGACTACACAATAGAGAAGGTTGAAAACAAGCTAATTATAAGGGGTCTGAAGGATTTCAACCCTACACATATATTTGAAAACGGTCAGTGCTTCAGATGGTACAGGGAAGATGACGGAAGCTATACAACCGTAGCGGGGGGCAGACTGATAAACATCCTCAAGGATGGAGAAAGGGTTATAGTGGATGGGACCGATGAAAAGGACTGGCGAGGCTACTGGCACAACTACTTTGACCTGGACAGGGATTATGGTGAAATCAAGCGGGAGCTTTCAAAGGATCCGATCCTCAAGGAGGCTATCCAGTTTGGAGAGGGGTTGAGGCTCCTTAACCAGGATCCCTATGAGACAATCATTTCCTTTATAATCTCCGCAAACAACCAGATACCAAGAATCAAGAATGCAGTGGAGGCAATTTCCAATGACCTGGGGGACTACATCGGGACCTACAGGGGGAGGGAATACTTCAGCTTTCCCCAGCCGGAGAGGCTGGCATCAAAGAGCACCCAGTACATCATGGAGAAGTACAGGGTGGGCTTTAGGGGAGACAGGATCAGGGAGGCCAGCAGAAGAATTGCAGCTGGTGAGTTCGACACCCTGTGCATCTATGACACAGACCACGGGGATGCGGTGGACATGCTAACCACACTCCCAGGAGTTGGTCCCAAGGTAAGCGGATGCATCCTGCTCTTTGCCTATGACAAATCAGAGGCATTTCCGGTGGATGTATGGGTGAAAAGGGTCATGGAGTACTTCTACTTCAAGAGACCTGCAAAGAAGAGGGAGCTGGAGGAGTCAGGGGAGAAGATTTTTGGGAAACTGGCTGGCTACGCCCAGCAGTACCTCTTCTACTATGCCAGGGAGTTGGGAATTGGAAAGTAGTGAAATTTGCCATCGTCATAGGACGGTGGCTTAACTTTTTTGTCAACGCATTGTTACCTTATCGTAACCTATGGAATGGAGCATATTGTTATACTTTAGTCAGATACATAAGTGAGGTGAAAGTATGAGGCTGCCAGGATACATCTTAATACTGATTCTAACCGTCCCAATGCTTCCTCTAACGGGTTGTACCAAGGATAAGGCCCTATTCCATGCCAGGGGTGATCTGACTGGTCAGGGGGAGCATATGGTGGTTCTGACTGGGGAGGATGGACATGAGTACTTGAAGGATCTGATAATATATGACACCCAAAATGGAAAGAAGGAAGTGTTCAGAAAGGACATCTCATACCTGAATCCATGGAAGCTCATGGTGGGAGATGTTGATGGAGATGGCATGGACGAGATCTCCATAGGTGTTTACAAGGAATCTCCCCTGCATCCGGTCATGGCAAAAAGGCCCTTCTTCTACAATTTTAATGGAGAGGACCTGGTTCCAAAGTGGAGAGGCTCAAGATTATCAAGACCCTTTGAGGACTATATTCTCTTTGACTTTGAAAAGGACCAGGTAATGGAGATTGTAAGCGTGGAGTACCTTGAGGATGGTACACAGCTTCTCAACAGCTACAAGTGGAGGGAGTTTGGCTTTGAAGGCTATAAGGAAACTGAGGCTGTAGGGTCCATCGAGAAGGTATTTGTATTCCAGGACCAGCTGCACGCCATAATAGCTGAGGATTCGATTAATAAAAGGTATTTTATTGAAGAGATGGAGGATAAGTTGGAATGGAGGGAGTACAGTGAAAAGGAAGAGTAGTGTTGTAATGCTTTTATATTTTCTTGTCCTGTTGCTGGTGTTTTCAGGCTGCAGGGGAGTGGTTCCCGTGGAGGTTCCCCAGGAGCCGTCTGAAGTTGTTGAAGACCCCAAGGAGCAAGATGTACCAGTTGAGGAGCCAGAGGAACCGACCCAGGGACCAGAGGACATAGTTCCAGAGACCGATTTTTCAAATGTTGTAAATTTGTCTGATTTCCCTGAGCTTTCAGAGGTTCAGAAGGAAATGCTCCTGCAGAACAGATTCTTTGTGTCACCATCAGACCAGGCACAGCTTTTTTACATCTATGAATTGAATGAGTACGAGGAAGTGCCCAACTTCATAACAAGTGACTCTGTCCTTCACACCTATCATATATTCTACGATTACCTTTTAAGGACACTTGAAAATGAAAAGCTCCTTCAATTGGCAGAGGACCTAACTGAAGGGATGCTTCTTAAATCCATAATGGTGTATGAGGGTCTTGATGAAGGGGACCTGAAGTCTGTTCAAGAAAAAAACATCGCCTATTTTACTGTAGCTCAGCTGCTTTTGGAGCAGGAGCTTCCAGCTGGAGTGCCTGAAAAAGCAATGGAAATGGCATCTGGGGAGCTTTCCTTAATAGAGGATAAGGCAGGATTCACGGACTCCGAGATTTTTCCCTTCCAGATGGACTACAGCCAATACGTGCCCAGGGGCCATTATACAAGGTCGGAGGATCTTGAGAGATACTTCCTGGCCATGATGTGGTATGGACAGGTGCCATTTCCCCTGTACGAGCAGGAGGATGTAAGAAACCAGGAGCAGACCCTCCAGGGAATCCTAATGACCAGGATGATTTGGGAGGATGAAGACCTTCTACAGAAGTGGGAAAGGATTTATGAACCCACAAACTTCTTTGTAGGTACCTCGGACGATTTGGGGATTGCTGACTATTCCGGCGCAATTGATGAGATTTATGGAAAGAATGCAGCCTATGAGGAGTTTTCCAACCAATCCCTTTTGGACGGCTTCTATGAAAGGGCTGAGGATTTCCCTGAACCAAGAATAGTGGGCAGATATATCTCCATAAACACCCCTGTCAACAAGCAGTTCAGATTTATGGGTCAGAGATATGTATTTGACTCCCAGATAATTCAGGAGCTTGTTTATCCCATACTTAGACCGATCCCTTCGGGACTTGATGTAATGGCGGTACTTGGTTCCCAAAGGGCAAGGGAGATACAGCTCCAAAAGCCTGAGAACCAGCAGTGGGAGGATTACCCTGTGGAAATGGAAAGGCTGAGGGAGGAGTTCTCCCTGTACACAGAGGTGGATTGGAAGAGAAACCTTTATACTGGATGGATGTGGGTTCTAGAAGGTCTTCTTGGTCCAGCAGGGAACACAATGCCACAATTCATGAGGAGTCAGGCCTGGGAAGACAAGAATCTGAATACGGCCCTGGGATCCTGGGCGGAGCTGAAGCATGACACGGTACTGTATGGAAAGCCCTCCGGCGCTGAAATGGGAGGGGAGGAATACGTGGAGATAAAGGGGTATGTGGAGCCAAACCTGGATGTTTATGAAAGACTCCTGTGGCTTACAAACCAGACCAGGGAGAGCCTGAATGAATGGGATATCAATCTTGATGAGATAGATTTCAAGCTTGAGAGGTTCCAGTGGCTTCTGGAGTTTCTAATAGACGCCTCCCAAAAGCAGCTTGAAGGAGCTCCCTTGACACAGGAGGATCACGACAGGCTGAAAATCTACGGTGGAATACTTGAGGACCTCACAAGCTCTTTTACAGGTCAGGGAACCAAGTGGCATGAAATAACATCTGAGACAGACAAGAACATGGCGGTAATTTCAGATTACCACACAATTGGAAGGGATGGTGTCATGGAGGCTGGCGTTGGGCCGGCATATGAGATATATGTACTTGCACCCATAGATGGAGAACTCTACCTGACAAGGGGAGCTGTTATGAGCTTCCATGAGTTTGTATCACAGGAAAGGCTTACCGATGAGAAGTGGCAGGAGATGATAAAGGAAGGTTCAAATCCTCCAATGCCAGAATGGACAAATAGCTTCATAACTGAATAGACTTGCGTAGATGGGGAATCGATGCATCGATTCCCCATTTTTTTCTGGATAATTTTAGCATTTTGCGATATTATCTAATATAGCAATCAAAAAAATGGGTAGGTGATAATTATGATGGGAACTATTGTAAACAGTATTGCGGTTGTTGCAGGTGCGCTTTTGGGAGTATTTCTCCGAAAGGGAATCAAGGAGCAGTATACCAGTACAATAATGGATGGAATGGCTCTGGCTGTTGTAATCATAGGGATTATGGGTGCCATGGAAATGAACAATCTCATAGTTGTTCTTGCAAGTATAGTGGTTGGTAGCATAATAGGTGAGAAGCTGGATCTGGACAAGAGGCTTGAGAATCTGGGAACCAGCATGGAGAAGAGATTTGGAAAGGGCGATTCGGACTTCTCAAAGGGCTTTATCATGGCATCCCTTGTGTATTGCATAGGTGCAATGTCCATTCTTGGAGCATTGGAGTCCGGGCTTACAGGCAACCATGAGACCCTGTATGCCAAGTCCGTGCTTGATGGAGTCTCAGCTGTCATCTTCGCATCCACCTTTGGAATAGGGGTTGCATTCTCAGCAGCTGCAGTATTCATATATCAAGGTGCCATAACCCTTTTGGCCAGTTCAGTGAAGGATCTGTTGACACCGGAGGTTATAAATGAAATGTCCTCCATAGGTGGAATACTTATTATGGCAATAGGCATAAACATACTTGGAATCAAGAAGGTAAAGATAGCAAATATGCTACCCGCAATATTCATTCCAATTCTATATTATTCAGTTGTGGCTTTGTTTTAGATAAAGAGGGAGAAACAAGAAGGAAATCATAGTATTCTAAAGCAATGGGCAGTTAAACTTCAAAATTTCACTTTAAAATTTATTTTTAAGTCAAAAATGGACTTGATTAGCTCCCTGTTTTAGAGTATTATTATAAATAGATGTTAGCACTCAGAGAAGATGAGTGCTAACAAAAAAATAGACTATATATCGAGGAGGAGTATGAATGAACCTTAAGCCTTTAGGAGACAGAATAATCATAAAGAAGATGGAGGTTGAAGAGAAGACCAAGAGTGGTATTGTATTGCCATCCACAGCCAAGGAACAGCCTTTGATGGCGGAAATAGTTGCCATTGGGGATGAGATTATTAATGATGAAAAGAGAAAAGATCAGGTGAAGGTGGGAGATAAAGTTATCTTCTCAAAGTATGCAGGAACTGAAGTGAAGGTCGATGAAGAAGAGCTTACAATCCTAAAACTGATGGACATACTTGCAGTGGTTGAAGAGTAATCCAATTCACAATTCACAGTTCACAATTCACAGTTCACAACAAACTACCAACAACTAAAACAAAGGAGTGAATATTATATGGCTAAAGAGATCAAATTCGGCGAGGAAGCTCGTCGATCAATGGAAAGAGGAATCAACAAGCTTGCTGACACCGTCAAGGTGACACTTGGACCAAAGGGAAGAAATGTAGTGCTTGACAAGAAATTCGGTGCTCCACTGATTACAAACGATGGTGTGACAATAGCCAGGGAAATTGAGCTTGAGGATAAATATGAGAATATGGGAGCTCAGCTTGTAAAGGAAGTTGCAACAAGGACAAACGATGTAGCTG
>JANKMX010000045.1 GCA_024649995.1 Gudongella sp.
AACCTACGATTATCCCAATTCAGAGGATAAAAACACAAACTATTTTACACTACCTTTTGATTCAAAATTGCTCGCTACGCTTTTTTCTTCATCCTTATACCAGCTGCAAACAACAAGCTTCCCAGAATATAGTACAAGCCTGCAGGAACGGCTCCAGTTCTTGGTAGAATCGGAATCATAAGTGGAATCTCCTCCTCTGCTTCAATGATTTCAGGCTGTTCAAGCTCTGTAACTGCCTGTGGAGTCTCTTCGCTTATTTCCAGGATTTCTTCAGATTCCTCAGGATTATCCGGTCTGTCTGGCCTATCAGGCCTATCAGGATCATCTGGAGGGTTGTCTGGTCTATGTTCCGCTATGAAAACCCATCTAACCTCCACTGATGTTCCCTGAAACTCATTTCCTGTTTCAGCTCCCGGCAGATAAACAATAGCCTTCAACTCCCTATGGTCACCTGGGTGCAGGAAGCCTAGACTTATATTGGATTGCGCAAAATCTGCCATTGGCCCATTATATATTTCATCACCGTCATACTGTATTGTTAAAACCATTTGCTTGAAGAGGTCTGCTTCACCTTGAGATGGTGCTTTGCTTACCCTCTCTGTTCTCATAAACAGCTGAAACCTATACTCCAAAGAGTTATATATATCTATCTTTGCTTCGTTTGTATCACCTGGATTCATATTTGTTAGATTGAATAGGCTCGTACCACTTGGATCCACTTCTAGACCAATATTGTTGCCTATTATCTTGAGGTTCTCTGCATAGGAGGGGTTTATTCCAAATGTTGTCATGGTTCCCATTATCAATGCGAATACACCCAAAAACATCATGGATTTTGATAGAAACCTTTTCATTTAGACCCCTCCCTCTGCTTAGTATAACTCTTTTACTTACATAAAGGCGGTTGGACCGCCTTTATGTAAGTATTGCCTTGATATTTCGATTCCTACAACTTAGTATGCATGTGACTTATCTTACTACTTCTTCAATTACATCAGCTATTTCTACAGCACTATCTTCACCTATTGGAGCTGCTTCAGTCTCCAATATAGCTGCCATTTCAGCTTCTGTAGCTTCTGAAACTAGACCTTCTGCTAACTCACCTGATCTTACTATAGGATAATATACTTTAACTCCCCAACCATTTAGCCATGGTGCATGATTGGATGCTTGAATACCTTCTGCCATTACCTTGATGTCAAATCCCTTTCCTTGGTAAGTGTTGTCCATTAATGGTCCACTGAAACAAATCTTATTCCATGCAAACAAACCGGTAGTACTTTGACCAGGATTCAACACTTTTTTGTAAACAAAGTATCCATTTTTCTCGAACCAGTCGGAACCAATTGAAGACATTACTGGAGCAAGACTTAATCCACCTTCAAATGCCATGTCCTTCTTGATTCTAACTACTGCTCTTTTAGTTCCTAAATTCTTTACATACACTTCCTTGAAGTAGCAGTCACCTGGGTTAACATTTTGTGCCATATCTGGACAGAATCTGTCTATTAATACGATGTCCAGTGTTCCAGCTTTGAATTTGTTGATTTTTAGTGGTGTGTTATCAGTGAACCAAGCAAATGTTCCACCTGCAATAAGTAATACCACCAACAACATACTGGTTATAAAAACCACATTACGTCTTTTCACTTTTCTCTCCTCCTTATAATTAAATTATGGTTGCCGCAGCCAGGCTGCCATGACATAGAGGCCCTTGGCTTTGCGTCCTCAGCTTTCGCTGAGTTTGCTGAACGGATTTATATTAACGGAATCCTATTTCGGTCTGGATTAAAAAGGCAAGCTATCAATGCTCCATACTTCTTTCCAGGCTTCATTCGCACTTTGGACTCCTTCTGCAACAACTTTGACTGTCAATTCTGCACCTTCATACTCAGGTGTTAACTCTGTAAAGTCAATATTCTCTATCAGGTCAGTTGTTAGCTCATCCACTCCAAGAGGATATTTATAGTAATAATATCCACCCTTCCCTATCCAGTCAGAATCATTTATATCAATATCTACATTTGATACCGATAGACTTTGGTCACTCCACTGTGGAATCGTCAACACCCTTAGGTAACAGTCACTTGTACCTATATTCCGGACCATGATATTGTCGATGTTATTCCCAATTACCTCAACCTTGACAACTCCCATTTCAATATCGTTTGATGAAGCCTCTGGACTGGATATAAGCCAGGAGAATGTTCCGCCAGCTACCATTATTGATATTAACAGTATGGCTGAGAAAATGATTAGTCTGTTCTTCATATACACCCATCCTTTCCTTAAGCCTCTTTTGGTTTTCTTTTGAATAGAAGCGGTGCAACAAAAGCTATTATACCGACAGATATTATGAATATGATCCCTTGTGTGCTGCTTAAAAACCTAAACACATAGCCTATAAATGGTATTGAAAGTGCAACTATTCCTATGACCCTTTCCTGTTCAACAGGCATAGCATCCTCTGTATTGTTTGCATCCCCCTGAGTTATGAAGTACTCATAATTGGGTCCAATTTCCACAACCCTGTGTGTCACTCTTGTCCTTGATTCAGGACCATAATAGGTTAATATGTCACCCATTTCTATCTGGTCAGGTGCCCTTTCATTGACCACAATAAGAGAGTTCATCCTAAGCGCAGGCTCCATACTACCACTGTCGACTACGTAAAGTCTGTTCCCAAACAATGACGGCTCCATTCCAGTCAGTCTTGATTGCGCTGTAAGGAATATGAGAAAGGCCATTACCAGCATGAATATTGCAAACAGTATGTTTGATAATATTTTTAAGGATTTGTTATTCTTGATCTCTGTCATATCCATCCCTCCGCTCTAGACTGGATCTATTGGTACTTCTTCAGATTCTGCTGGTGCTACAGCTTCTTCAGGCTGTGTTTCAGAATCGGTTTCTTCAGTTCCTTCATCCATCTCCCCTGTTTCCATTTCTTCATTGGATTCCACTAAAGGGTCATCCGGTATTACAGCCTGTGGTTCTTCAATATTTGTTAGTTGTATTTCCTCAACCTCTTCAGTAACAGGGTCTGGTTCTTCACTGGTTGAATCCAACATTTCTTCCTGCCCACCTAATTCCTCAGGCACAACAGGGTCAATCTCTTCTGTGAAACCTTGTTCCTCAGTTCCCTCCACTACAAGAGGCTCTGTTTCCTCTGTTGCTATTGGTTCTAATCCCTCTGTTCCTTCTGCGGCGTCCGGTTCAGTGACTTCCTCCTGAAGACCAGCTTCAACAGGCTCGGAAGTCACCTCTTGGACCGGATCTGCCACTGATGATGAATCTTCCCCTTCTGGTTGCTGCAAAGCCTCCACCTGTACCTCAACCAGAACAATTAATGGTTCCAGATCTAAATATATTTCATCGCTTCGTATGTCCACATCACTGAACTGAAGCTCCATCTTTCCATAATCAATATCTTCAGTGTCAACTTCCATCATATTTATTGTTTGAGAATAAGAGTCAGAGAACCATCCTGTGTTTTCAAGACTGTACTCAATTGATGTATCCCTATCAAGATTGCTGGTGGTGATACTGATTGCTTCATCAGAGCAACTCGAGCTAAAGTTCATACATGCAATCGGTGTTATCCAATATTCTCCTATAAAAAGATTCCTCAATATTACGGTATCTGAGTCCCCCAACACAACATAATTGATGTAGCTATCCGGCCCTTCAACAAGTACTATAAAATCCTGACTTCCATAAATTCTTCCGTTTACACTATTGCTTATTGAGATTGAACCCTGTGGAATCTCAACCGTAACAACAAACCCAACCTCTCCACTGATCCTCTCTCCATCGCAAATGGCTGAAAAACTCACTGTGTTCCCAATGCTTCCCATCCTGTTATAATCATCAATCCTATAGGTCCCCGTAACAGTGGCCCTTTCACCTACATCCAGGTGGCCGATGTTCTCATTCACTGCTAGATCATCTATGATATCCAGATCCACTATTGGATCGGTACCATTATTCTCGACCCTTATTTCATACCGGATCAGGTCACCATTTGTATATCTCTCACTGCTTGGCTCAACACCTATACGTAGTGATACATAGCGTGGAATGATCTGTTCCTCAAAAACAGGTTCAACAATCTCCAGTTCAGGAGTCAAGGGCTCCACTGGAATTGCTTCCTCTTCCATAGCTGGTGATGGTGCTGTATTCTCAATAACTGGAAGCTCTTCTACAGCTTCCTCTTCCAGCTGAACATCCTCTGGAATATCTACAATAATCTCATCAATAATTTCCTCTTCAACTGGAGCTTCATCTATCGGTTCCTCAATTACAATTTCCACCTCCGGAATCTCCTGTACAGTCTCTTCAGTTGCATTGGATTCTTCCTCTACAAGTGGTACTTCATCCTCCTGAGGTAGATCCATCACAGGGTCCTCCTCCATTATTGGCTCAGTTGTTTCCTCCATGATAGTCTCCTCGACTATCAATCCTTCGGGGTTTACTTCCTCTCCAAATGAAACGGTTCCCATGGAAATAATCATAGCCATTACAACTGTCATAAGGAATATTTTATTGTTAATGATTTTCATGACAATCAACTCCCACTCGTTGTAATGGTTTTGTAATTTCCTGTTCCACTAGATATATACCTGTTGCGATTACAAGGGAGCTTCACCTTGATTACATATTGATTTCATGAGATTTCAGCATAAAAAAAGAATCCCTGATCGTTGAATTATCAGAGATTCCAAGTAATAAATAACTAAATTACTTTTTTAATTTTTATGTTTAGGGATAGTTTGTTGCGTTCCTCCAGGTTTGAGAAGCAGTTCTGGATTCTTTCCATCATGCAATTGACCCCACATTCATCAGATATCTTGGATAGCAGTAATGCCTGATTGGAGCTCCACTGTGATATCGCATCTCCCTTTCTTAGATTGAATTGAACATACCCCAGAAGCTGTCTTGTATTCTTATCTACATCTATGTCTCCGTTTCTGATCAATCCAGACTGATCCAGGGTTAGAATTCCAAGATATAGGTCTGTATTTCCCCTTTCCATCAGCGCCCTTTCGTGATTATATATGAATTCGAATTGTTTCATGTCGCATACCAGGGCACCCAGCCTTCTTTGAACTTGGCATATATTGCCGTCAATATTATCCAGCTGCAGTATGGACTTGTGATTGTTATTGACATTGCCATTCTTTATTTTCTTGTATAGATCCTTCATCCTGTCGCTTGGTGTTTCCCCCAGCTCCCTGTATAGCTTGGTGGTACAGAAGCTGTAATGGTTGATGGCATACCTGTTCTCTCCCAATGCATCCAATGCCTCCATAAAAAATATGTGAAGTGACTCTTCATATGGCTTGTACCTCATGACTTCCTCACAGATGGTCAATATTTTGCTGTATCCACCATTATCCATAAGATGCTGCAGGTATTTGGAAAGGCTTTTTATGTACATCCTGTCAAACATGCTCCTGACTGGAACCAGCCATTCCTCATCCCCAAGCTCTCCCAGATACTCCCCTTTATATATGTGGACAACATCCTCACACTTGTTGTAGCTCCCATCAAGGTCAGTTTCATCCATACATTTTTGCATGTGGATGAAATCAACATAGCAATCCTCACTCAGATTAAACACATAATACCCATCAATGAAGTCTATACTAAAAAAGGGTGCAAAATCCCGCATCTCCTTAGGGAACATGCTTCTTACCCTTGAGATTTGAGTTCTCAACACCTTTAGGGGTTGTATGTATTCATCCTGCCATAAATCTTCAATGATCCTTTCAGGAAGCAGTTTTTTCCCATGAAAGGTCAGTAGATACTTGAATAATTTAACTAGCCTTTGCTTGTTTCCTACAGATTTCAAAATAGACACGTCTTCAAGTCTAATGTCGAAATTACCCAAGGTATATATTTCGACCATACCCCACACCTCTAACCATAGATTACCCCTGTTGTTGATCAATAAACATGTGGGTCAATATTATACCCTGTATATTTAATATATTCGTAACAGGTTTGTAACCTACCCGAAGGAGCCTCCATATATAATAGAGCTAACGATGCATAAAGAAAGGAGACATAACATGAATATAAGAAATGCTTTGGCCCTTGGCCTTATTGGGGCGTCATTGGCACTTGCAAATCCTGCTGCAAATGCAGCTGCAATGCCTGCCACCATTCACGAAAATATACAAACCACTCCTGTTTCCTCGGGTGTGGTACATGAAAATATTGAAAAGTTTACAGTAGGTGGTTGGTACAATATCAATGTACTTAGAATAGACCTTAAGGATGAGCATACATCATTGGGACCCCTCTACCATCAGGAAGGACTCTCATCCCGGGGCACAGTAAAGGGGCTTGTTGAACAGAGAAGTGCAATAGCTGGGATCAATGGTGACTTCTACAACACCAACCCCATACCATCATCACTTGGTGCCCTTGTTGATAATGGAAGACTTCTGTCATCTCCAAATAATCTGCCAACCTTCTTCACAACCATGGACAATAGGGCAAATATAGACTACTTCACCAAGATTATGACCATCACAAACTATACGACGGGAAATGTCCTGAATATCGATACGGTGAACAAGCTGCATTCAGAGTTTATAACCATTACCATGCTGAATTCTGATTGGGGGACAAAATCCATCGGTGCGAGGTTTAGAAATGACCTGCATGAGGTGCTTGTGGTGGATGGAGTGGTCATGGAAAGGAGAACTGGAGGGGAAGCCTTTGATATTCCAAGGTCAGGGGATTCCTATGTATTGACCTCAAAAAGCTCCAACCTGCTGCTCTTCAATCCTGGTGACAGGGTTGATACTGATATTCGCATAGCACCTGATATGGAGTCCATTAGGTTTGCAATCGGTTCAGGCAGCATTATCCTAAAGGATGGAAATATTACAAACTCAGATATCAACATCTCCGGAAATCAACCCCGAACGGGCCTGGGGATTTCAAGAGACCAAAGTGAAATAATCATGGTTACCGTAGATGGCAGGGACACCTACTACAAGGGCACAAGCCAGGAGACTCTTGGAAGCATTCTGAGGGATCTTGGAGCCTCTAACGGGGTGAACCTTGATGGTGGCGGCTCAACCGCCATGGCAATAAGGCCTGTGAATAGTGAAGTTGCTGAATTTGTCAACAAGCCCGCTGAGCAAAGGAATGTGGTAAATGGAATTGGAGTTTTTTCAACAGCTCCCAAGGGAAGCATGGACAGAATGGTACTTATTCCCAACTCTGAGCATATTTTCCCTGGAAGCTCAACCGGCTTGAAGCTACAGGGCTTCGATAGAAATAATAACCTCCACTCCCTTAATCCTTCGGATGTGAAATGGTCTGTCACAAATGGAATTGGAAGGGTTGAGAATGGAATTTTCAGGGCTGCAGCATCAGGTGTAGGTGAAATAGTTGCCTCATATGATGGTGTAAAGACCTCTGCAACCATAAGGGTATTGAATCCACCTGTGGAGCTTAGGACAAGTATTGAAAGCATATCCCTTGCTCCTGGTGGTACAAGGACTATTGGCTCAGTTGTAGGGCTGGATGAAATAGGTAGGGAAGATGTTTTGAATTCTTCCCAGGTCAGCTTCAGGACAACAGGAGATATTGGTACTGTTCAGGATGGAGTATTCAGAGCAGCATCCAAGCCAGCCTCTGGAGTTTTGATCATATCTGCTGGCAATGCCACAAGGTCAATCCCGGTTTCAGTAGGACTTGTACAAAAACCGGTGACATCCTTTGAAAAGAACCTGACCATTGGCTTCTCCGGCTACCCTTCAAGTGTAAAGGGCTCAGTTTCTGTAACTGAAGAAGCCTATGAAGGAGACAAGGCAATTGAAATTCTGTATGACTTCTCTGAGGGAAGTGGCACAAGAGCGGCTTACCTTGATTTCAAAGACACACCAGGTGGTCTGCCCCTTGCAGACCTTCCCAGCAAGCTGGGCCTTACAGTGCTTGGGGATGCTTCTGGAGTTTGGCTAAGAGGTACTATCCTTGATTCAAAGGGTAATGAACATGTTATAGACTTCACAAAGTCAATGGACTTTGAGGACTGGAGATATCTGGAGGCTCAGCTTCCTGGAAACCTTTCATACCCTGTAAGCCTGAAGAGAATTTATGTCGCAGAGGTGAATACGGAGAGCTTCCCAGCTGGAAGGATAGTTATCGATGATTTGAAGTCCTTCACCACCCTGCCTGTTGATATGTCCTTGGTGCCGGCCTCAACAAGAATCCTTGATCCCCTTCACAAGCCGGCTCAAGGTGCTGGAGTGAAGGTCTCAGTATACAGTGAGCCTAAGATATCCGGCAATACCCTCTTGGCTAAGGTTGTGTCCTCCCACAGGCTGAAGGGACTTACTGAAGCCTTGTCATCCTCAAGAATCGGTGTCCAGATTGGAGATATGACATCCGCGTTTAGGGGCGCCATAAGCCACACCTCCACCATCAACGGTGGAAGCACCTATGGAAAGGCACAGGCTGATGGAGTTTATGTAATTAATCTCCAGGCCACAGCAGAAGGAATAAGGGCAGCAAACAGCAGCCAATGGAATCAGCTCATTACTGATCTCAAGACCAGACCTGAGCCAAATATCATTGTTTCAATCTCAAGGCCAGTGTTTGGTCCAGACGGCTTCAATGATGGGAAGGAGGCTGAGCTCTTCCACAGCCTACTTGTAGACCAGATGGAACGAGGCAAGAATGTGTTCGTCGTTCAAAGCGACGGGAAAATCAGCCATACCCTCAAGGACGGTGTAAGATATATCACCCTGACTGGAGCTAGAATAAGCACCCCTGGTGATTTTTCCAACTATTCCTACGTCGAATTTGTCGTCAACGGAAGCAGCATAACCTATGAGGTGAAAACACCCTACAGCTTCGATTAATACAAAAAAACACCGTTGTCAATTGTTGACAACGGTGTTACTTTTTTATCTGAATCTTGACCTATCTGATTCCTTCATGGTTTTTTCAAGTACATCTATTGAGTCAAGTGATTTCCCGGTTCCTATTGCTACGCACTCCACAGGATTCTCCGCCAACCTGGTAGTTATTCCAGTCCTCTTCTCAATCAGCTTGTCAAGTCCATAGAGCATGGCTCCACCACCTGTGAGATAGATTCCTGAGCTACTTATGTCAGATGCAAGCTCAGGAGGAGTCTTTTCAAGGACTTCATGCACAGCCTCCACTATTTCATTGACAGGTTCATGAAGAGCTTCAATCATATCCTCTGAAGAAACCTCAACATTAAGTGGAAGTCCCGTAAGCAGGTTTCTTCCCTTAACCTCCATTGTCTTTTCTTCTTCGTACGGGAATGCACAGCCCACTTCCATCTTGAGTTGCTCGGCTGACCTTTCCCCGATCATCATGTTATACTTTTTCCTGATGTACTTAATTATGGCTTCGTCACATTCATCTCCGGCGGTCTTGATCGACTTGCTGACTACGATTCCACCAAGGGATATTACTGCAACATCGGAGGTTCCTCCTCCAATATCCACAACCATGTTTCCATTTGGCTGTGTTATATCAAGCCCTGCTCCAATGGCTGCCGCAATGGGCTCCTCTATTAGGTAGGTTTTGCTTGCACCGGCCTCGTTGCTGGCTTCCATAACAGCTCTTTTCTCAACCTCAGTTATTCCACTTGGCACGCATATTATGATCCTGGGCTTGAACCACATTCTTCCAAGTGCCTTTTGAATAAAATACTTTAGCATTCTTTCAGTTATACTGTAGTCTGAAATAACTCCATCCTTCAATGGTCTTATTGCTACAATATTTCCTGGTGTTCTCCCAAGCATCCTTCTTGCTTCCTCCCCGACTGCAAGGAATTTATTGGTATACTGGTCAATTGCAACCACTGATGGCTCCTTAAGCACAATACCCTTGCCCTTTATATATACAAGAACACTTGCTGTACCAAGGTCAATTCCAACATCCGATCTCAATGCAAACATACTCTTCCTCCTTCACTGTTTTTTATGTGAAAAAAGGGTAGCTTAATAACTGTTCCCTTCTTCTGTCATTAGGCTTACCCATGGTTGTTTATACTAGATTAATCCGAAAATGTCTTTCGGTAGATTATGGCTCCCAGATTGCTGAACTTCTCCTCTATTCCGTCGTATCCCCTGTCGATGTGGTAGATGTTCCCGATTTCCGTGGTTCCATCAGCAACAATCCCTGCCAGAACAAGAGCCGCTCCTGCTCTCAGGTCTGATGCCTCAACCTTTGCACCCTTAATTTCATCCACGCCGGTTATTATTGCAGACCTACCCTCTATTCTTATCTGAGCTCCCATTTTCTTAAGCTCCTCAACATGCATGAATCTGTTTTCAAACACGGTTTCCATTACTGAGCTTGTACCACCAAGGGTTGTCATAAGGGCCATGAACTGCGCCTGCATGTCAGTTGGAAATCCTGGATAGGGGAGTGTCTTTATATCTATTGCCTTTAACTTATTGTTTGATATTACCCTTATGCTGTCACTTCCCTCCTCAACGGTGCACCCTGCCTCTCTAAGCTTTGCGATTACAGGTTTAAGGTGAGAATTGATAACATTGTCAACAAGCACATCTCCTCCACTTATTGCAGCAGCAACCATAAATGTTCCCGCCTCAATTCTGTCAGGGATTATCTGGTGGAATGCTCCTCCAAGCTTTTTGACTCCCTTTATTCTTATTGTTGAGGTTCCTGCACCCTTTATATCTGCACCCAGCTTGTTCAGGAAGTTTGATAGGTCAACTATCTCAGGCTCCATGGCAGCATTGTCGATTATCGTTTCACCTTCAGCCATTGTAGCAGCCATCATAATATTCTCAGTGGCTCCAACTGAAGGAAAATCAAGATAGATCACATCTCCCACTAGCTTATCCGCATATGCTCCAATATCACCATGGTCAACATTTATTGTTGCTCCAAGTGCCTTGAATCCCTTTAGATGAAGATCTATTGGCCTGGATCCGATAGCACAGCCTCCAGGCATCGAATTCTTGGTTTTTCCCAGTCTTGTAAGCAAGGGACCCATTACAAGGAATGAGGCTCTCATCTTGCTCATTAGCTCGTATTTTGTCTCATAGTTTGTTATGTTGGCGGAATTGATTTTTAGAACATTGTCCTCAAGATATTCAACCTTGCTTCCAAGTGACTCCAGAACCTCGCACATGATCTGAACATCCTTGAGCTTTGGTACATCCTCAAGAATTATATCCTCTGTTCCCAGAAGTGTTGCCGCCAATATGGGCAGGGCTGCGTTCTTGGCTCCGCTTATCCTAACTGTTCCCTTCAGGGGTGGGCTTTTTTCTACCAATATCTTTTCCAAAAAATCTCCTCCTATACAAATATGAGAATTGACTGTATTTATCTATCAATTAAGCTATTGCACTAAAGTTTTCGTAATTTACATAATTCCAGTAACTTCTACATTATATCATTTATGCTACAAAAATGCATCAAAAAACACTCCATTTTCAATGTTCTGGAGTGTTTTATTCATCAAGTTAGTCATATTTGTCAGCGTCTGCTCTAATGTTAATATAAAATGACAAAACAGTCCAGGCACTTATTTAATCATCGAAAGGAATATTGTAACCCTAGCTTTCACAAGAGTCCCAGACCATGAATATTCTATAAGAACATCTTAATTATTACTTCTTAGATATTGGTTCTCACTTATAGTTCAGACCCCTATACTGCAGTCAGGGTGACAGCAAGGAATTGTTCACTGATCATTGTTCATTTTCATTTCCAATATGTCCACTATATTCTCTGATGCCCTTCCGTCTCCATAGGGATTGACTGCCTTGGCCATCCTGTTGTACTCATCCTCGTCTTCCAATAGCCTCATTAGATTGTCATAGACTCCCCTGTAGCTTGTTCCAACAAGCTTGGCGGTTCCTGCCTCCACACCTTCAGGTCTTTCCGTTTCCTCCCTGATCACCAGGACGGGCTTGCCCAGTGCAGGGGCTTCCTCCTGAAGTCCTCCGGAGTCGGTCACAACAAGCGAAGCTCTGGCCATAAGGTTGGTAAATGGACCGTAGTCAAGGGGCTCTGTCAGGGAAATCTTGGGGTTGTTTCCAAGTATCCTGTCCGCTATTTCCCTTACCTTTGGATTGAGGTGAACCGGGAATACCACGTGGACATCATCAAATCCCTTTATTGCATCCCTTACTGCCTTGAATATGTTCTCCATTGGCTCCCCCAGATTTTCCCTTCTATGGCTTGTCATAAGTATGACTCTTTTGCTCTGGAAATCAATATTGTTGAGTCTTTCATCCACAAACCTGTAATCGTCCTTGACAGCATATTTCAATGCGTCGATAACGGTATTACCTGTGATGAATATCTTTTCATCGGGATAGTCCTCCTTTAGGAGATTTTCCCTGTTTTTCTGTGTAGGTGCAAAATGAAAGTCCGCCATAACACCTGTAAGCTTTCTGTTTGCCTCTTCAGGATAGGGTGAGTAAAGGTTTCCACTTCTAAGACCTGCCTCCACATGTCCAATTTTTACCTTCTGGTAGAAGGCTGCCAGTGCTCCTGCAAAAACCGTTGTAGTGTCTCCCTGTACTAGGAGTACATCCGGCTTCTCCTTCTTGATGACATCCTCCAACCCCTTTAGGGCATTTGTTGTGATGTCGGTTAGTGTCTGACCTGGCTTGAATATATTAAGGTCATAATGTGGCTTGATTCCGAACAGGTCAATTACCTGATCGAGCATCTCCCTGTGCTGGGCAGTGATGCAGATCACCTGTTCAATGCCGTCTCTCTTTTCCAATTCCTTTATCACAGGTGCCATCTTGACCCCCTCAGGTCTAGTACCAAATACAGTCATTACCTTCATCTATCCAAATCCTCCTTTGACTTTGTTTTGGAAGAAAACAATCCAAGCTTTATTGCAAATATTACCGCAACCACAAACATTACAGCTGACATGTAGACTACCTGTCGACTGTTTGCCTTGGAGACCAGGACTGCAAAAAGTCCGAACATCCCCGATATTCCGTAAAGTATCAATACTGTCTTTTTCTGTGAAAAGCCCCTTTCAAGAAGCCTGTGGTGAAGATGGCTCTTGTCAGCAGCCATGATTGACTGACCACTTAGCAGTCTCCTGAATATTGCGAATGTGGTGTCGAAAATTGGGACTCCAAGAATTATTACAGGAACCAGCATTGCTATTGTTGCAACGCTTTTCATGACCCCCTCTATGGATATTACAGCCAGCATAAACCCCAGGAACAGAGCTCCCGTATCACCCATGAATATCTTTGCAGGGTTGAAGTTAAATGGCAGGAACCCAAGACATGCTCCAGATACAAGTGCTGCCAGTATGGCTATTTGGTCCATCTCAAGCTTAAGGGCGACAAATGTGAATGAAAGGGCAGAAATCAGGGCAACCCCACCAGCAAGACCATCCAGTCCATCTATAAGGTTTAGGGTATTTGTGATTCCTACTATCCAAAACAATGTTATGGGTATGCCAATCCAGCTTAGATAGAGAATTGGATTCCCATCAGCAAAGGGGTTGGTCACAAAGTCAACCTGGACTCCTCCCCAAATTACTATGGCCGCCGCCAAGAGCTGGTAGAAAAGCTTCTCCTTTGGGGTTGTCCCTCTGATATCATCCTTAAGTCCTGAAATCAGTATTATGGTGGCACCTGCAAAAATTGTGATGAAGTCCCTGCTTTTAGGCAAAAATACAAACATCCCCGCAGCTATAGCCAGGTACATGGCCACTCCACCTATTAAGGGCATCGGGTCCTTATGTACTCTTCTATCATCCTTGGGAATATCCATCGCACCTATTTTAGGGGCTATTTTTATTACAAACGGTGTGGCCGCAAATGCTATTACAGCTGCGACCACAAAAGGTATCCATATAGTCTCCATGGTGTAATTCTCCTAATCTGGTATTATCTAAATTCTATCTGACTGTTATATATAAGTCAAACGAATAAGGGTGACAATTCTATTACAAAAAAGCTTCAAAAATCAGTAAAAGGCAGCCTAGACTGCCCTTTTAATCTACTTCGTACCAAATAGCCTGTCCCCAGCGTCTCCAAGACCAGGTACTATATATGCATGGTCATTCAATTTTTCGTCAAGTGATGCAAGGTATATGTCAACATCCGGTGCAGCTTCCTGAACTGCCTTGACTCCTTCAGGCGCAGCTATGAGGCATACCAGCCTGATGCTTTTTGCTCCGCTTTTTCTTAAAAATTGAATTGCAGAAATTGCCGATACTCCTGTGGCAAGCATTGGGTCCAGTACGATAAGGTCCCTTTCCGCAACATCCTGGGGCAGCTTGCAGTAGTATTCCACAGCCTGCAGGGTTTCAGGGTCCCTGTAAAGTCCAACGTGTCCAACCTTGGCTGCTGGAATAAGGCTAAGCATTCCATCAACCATTCCCAAACCTGCCCTAAGGATGGGAACAAGGCCAACCTTCTTTCCTGATATTACAGGTGACATCATCTTGGTGATTGGTGTTTCAATCTCTATGTCCTGCAGGGGAAAGTCCCTGGTAACCTCGTATGCCATTAGGGTTGAAATTTCAGTCACAAGCTCTCTGAATTCCTTTGACCCTGTATTCTTATCTCTTAACATTGTCAGTTTATGCTTTATCAATGGGTGATCCATTATCACAACTTTCGACATAACATCGCTCCCTTCATTTTCATCCTAATAATTATACCATAATCAACCTTCTATTTCAGCAATTTTATTGACTCTTCTTTCGTGTCTTCCACCCTGGAATTCACTTTTAAGATAGGCTGAAAGAATTTCCTTGGCCAGATCCACTCCCAGGACCCTTCCGCCCATGGCTATTATATTGGCGTTGTTGTGCTCCCTGCTCATCCTTGCTGAATACACGTCTCCACAAAGTGCAGCCCTTACTCCCTTGACCTTGTTTGCAGATATTGATATTCCTATACCGGTTCCACAGATTACAACACCCTTGTCAATCTCTCCTGCCACAACCGCCTCTCCAACAATCCTTCCGTAGTCCGGATAGTCAACAGATTCCTTGCCATGTGTACCAAAGTCCTTTACCTGGTAGCCATTTTCCTCAAGAAATTTCTTCATTTCCTCCTTAAGCTCAAAGCCTCCATGGTCGCTTCCAATTCCAATAATCATATTCCTATACCTCCTGTTGATCAATTATATCCAAAAGTCTTTCAATTACATCTTCAAGCTGTCTTCTTACAGCTTCATAAACCTCCAAGGGTCCACCAAAGGGGTCATCAACATCAACTTCTCTTCCTGTGGCAAACTCGTACAGGAGAAATACCTTATCCTCCAGATGAGGATATCTTGTCAGGAGATTCCTTTTATGGGAGCCTGTCATTACAAGAACCAGATCTGCCCATTCCATTATCTCATCACTCAGGAATCTGGACCTGTGCTCTGGAAGTCCACCTCTGTCCTTCATGGACATCCTTGCTCCCTTGCTTGCACGATCTCCGTCAACTGCAAAGATTCCAGCTGATGCCACTTCAACTCCAATGCTTCTCCTCATGGCTTCAGCCCTTAAGATTGCTTCCGCCATTGGACTTCTACAGGTATTTCCAGTACACACAAACAATATCTTCATGGTTCCTCCTACAATCTGATCCTATTTCCTCCAGCAGCCTTAAGCAGACGATTCATGATAGCCATTCCTATCTGGTCCTCTTCCACGGACTCGCATAGAATAATGTCAATTTCCAGCTCGTCCAGTCTTCTGATTGCATCAAACAGGCCATGGGCTATTGTCCTCTTATCCTCCACAGATCCCATGACAATGACATTGTCACCTTTATATCTGTCCCGATTCTCCTCAGTTACCAATAGGCCTACCCTTCTCCCTTTGGATTCTTCCTCTCGAGCTCTTTCCATCATTGCAGTGACCAAGCTCTCCCGATCTCCTGAAAAAATAATCATTTCAGCATTTGGAGCGTAGTGCCTGTACTTCTGCCCAGGTGACTTTGGAGTGAACTCCCTTCCATCACCAAGCCCCGGATCCATTTCAACCTCTGGCAGCAGTTCCCTGAGATCCTCGAGGGTCACACCCCCGGGTCTAAGTATCATTGGAACGGCCTCCGTAAGGTCAAGGACTGTGGACTCAAGACCCACTCCGGTTTTTCCTCCATCTATTATCATTGCTATTTTGCCCTTCATGTCCTGTACCACATGGGAAGCCCTTGTGGGACTGGGCCTTCCCGATGTGTTGGCTGACGGGGCAGCTATTGGGGTGGCTGACCTCCTTATGAGCTCAAGTGCTACAGGGTGACTGGGCATTCTTATGGCAACAGTCTGGAGTCCCGCCGTTATTATGTCAGGAACTATCTCCGATTTTCTAAAAAGCAATGTCAGGGGTCCTGGCCAGAACCTTTCAATGCACCTGTATGCATCCTCTGGTATATCCAGAACCAGTCTTTCAAGCATCTGGACCGAATCCACATGAAGAATCAAGGGATTGTCCTGAGGTCTTCCCTTTGCCTTGAATATTTTTCTAACCGCAGCCTCGGACAACCCGTCAGCTCCCAATCCATATACCGTCTCCGTTGGAAAGGCCACGACCTCTCCAGCCTTTATAAGTGACGCCGCCCTGTCCATTTCAAGGATTTGCTCATCAAGATCATGTATTCTTATCAGCTCTGTCTCCATATCTCAACCTCGTTTCCATAAACTCATAAAAAAAGAGGGTTTCCCCTCTTTAGCTGATTTCCTGCATTTTTTCCGCCTGGTCTGATGTTATCAGTGCATCAACCATCTCGTCCAGGTCTCCATCCACAAAATTGTTCAGCTTATACAGGGTCAGATTTATTCTGTGGTCACTGACTCTTCCCTGAGGGAAGTTGTATGTTCTGATACGCTCAGACCTGTCTCCGGTTCCTACCTGACCCTTCTTCATTTGGGCCAGCTCCTCGTTCTGCTCCATAAGCTTAAGCTCATAAAGCTTTGACTTAAGGATCTTCAGGGCCTTGTCCTTGTTTTTCAGCTGACTTTTCTCATCCTGGCAGGAAACCACTATCCCAGTTGGAATGTGGGTCATCCTTACAGCGGAGTCTGTTGTATTTACAGACTGTCCACCGTTTCCTGACGAACGGAAAACATCAACCCTAAGGTCTGCCTGACTGACCTCTATATCAATATCCTCAGCCTCAGGAAGCACAGCAACGGTTACAGTGGATGTGTGAATCCTTCCGCTGGACTCTGTCTCAGGAACCCTTTGCACCCTGTGTACCCCAGACTCGTACTTGAGTCTTGAGTAGGCTCCCTTACCCTTTATCATAAATATTACTTCCTTGTATCCACCTATGCCAATCTCGTTGGTGTTCATGATTTCAACCTTCCAGTTGTTTCTCTCTGCATATCTCAGATACATTCTGAATAAAACACCTGCAAAAAGGGCTGCCTCGTCACCGCCGGCTCCACCTCTGATCTCAACAATTACATTCTTATGGTCGTTTGGATCCTTGGGTATGAGCAGTACCTTGATTTCCTCCTGGATCGCTTCAAGGCTTTCCTCAAGCTCCTTCACCTCTTCCTTGACCATTTCCTTCATTTCATCCTCAAGCTTTTCATGGAGCATTTCCTTTGCATCCTCAAGCTCATGCTTTGTCTTGGTGTACTCACGATACTTGTTAACGATAGGCTCAATATCAGATTGCTCCTTCATTACCCTTTGCCATTCCTCCCTGTCGTTGTTGATCAGGTCAGGATCCATGGTCTTCTGAACCAATTCCTTGTATTTATCCTCTAAAAAATTCAGTTTGTCAAACACAGCAAAAACCTCTCTTCATTTTATTCATTCACATATTTATCCACATTACTATTATATAATTAATTTATCCATATTACAAGTCAGTACAGCTAGCGCTCCCTTTCCTCCTGGAAAGGCCAGTAGAGTTTGTGATAGATAACTGAGGACGCTGCCCCGGCAATTACTATCCAAATTGGATTAAGTCCCGTAAACACCACTAGACCAACCGTTGCAATGGAAGCAAATAGCTTGATGTAGGTTTTCCTTGAGTTTTTCCACATCTGATAAACCGCAGAAAGGATCAGTGCCACAATTGCAGGTCTGATACCCATAAATATACTGTCAACAAAATCATTGTTTCTAAAGCGGAAAAAATACATTGCAATAAGAAGTATGATCATAAAGGATGGAAGTACCGAACCAAGGGTTGAAGCAACTGCTCCCTTAAGTCCCTTTATCCTGTAGCCAACATAGACGCTTGTATTGAGGGCCACCGACCCTGGCGATGCCTGGGCAAGGGCTATGGCATCCATAAACTCCTCCTCACTTATTAGCTTCTTTATTTCCACAAGCTCCTTCTGGATTATTGGAAGCATTGCATAGCCTCCTCCGAATGTGAAGGCACCTATCTTGAAAAATGTAATAAAAAGACTGAAAAACATGCCCTCACCTCCTAAAAGAATATTACTCCCAAGGCTCCTGCCAAAACTATTCCGAATATGGGATTCAGATCCCTGAATGTCACCAGTACAAAGAGCAGTATTGCAATAAGCACCGATTTTAGGTCAACAAATGTATTACCGCCTACGCTCACTGCAGCTGCTGCAATAAGTCCAAGTACAACAGGTCTTATTCCCTTGAAGATCCAGTTAACATAGGGGGATTTCTTGAATCTAAGCACAAACACGAATATCAGGCTCATTATTATGAAGGATGGAAGTACAACCCCAACGGTTGCAATTGCCGAACCCAAAACTCCAGCTACCTTGTAGCCCAGAAAGGTGGCTGAATTTATGGCTATGGGTCCGGGAGTCATTTCAGCTATGGCCAAAATATCTACATATTCCGCTGTGGTTATCCAACCGTGGACCTCCACTACCTCCTCCTCAATAAGGGGAAGCATGGCATAGCCGCCTCCAAAGCTAAATGCACCTATCTTTATGAAAGATATGAATAATTGCAGCAAAACCACCAAATTTAACACGCCCTTTAAGCTCTTCCCGTCACAACCCTGTTCCTGTTTTCAAGGTCATCGGTTACCTTAACATCACTGAAGCCCTCTTTCCTTAAAATATCAGCAACATACACTCCCTGGTCATGGCCGATCTCATAGGCTAGAAGCCCCCTGTCCCTGAGATAATCTCTGGCCTTAGCTGTAATCCTCCTGTAAAAGTCAAGGCCATCCTCTCCGGCAAAGAGTGCGGTTTCAGGCTCGTACCTGCCAACCTCAACCTGGAGTCCATCCCTGTCCAATTCCGGTATATAGGGGGGGTTGGAAACTATGATGTCGAAATGGCCCGTCCATTCCCTGCCTTCAAAGGGTGAGAAAAGGTCTCCTCTGTAATACTCCACATTTTGCAGTCCCAGTCTTTCCTTGTTTCTGTTGGCAAGCTGTAGAGGCTTCTCATACAGGTCAACTCCATATACCTTTGCATTTGGACAGAACTTTCCAATGGCAAGGGATATGGCTCCGCTTCCCACTCCAATATCCAGAAGGGTAAACTCATCATCTCCAAAGCTTTCCTTTATGTGGTCCAAAAGGAGCTGCACCAGAATCTCCGTATCCCCTCTTGGAATAAGAACCCCTTCGGAAACCTCCAGCTCCATCCCCATGAACTCCTGGGTTCCCAAAAGATATTGCAGGGGATAACCCTGGGTTCTTCTAAGGATCATATCCCTGAAGTCATTTACCAGGTCCTCAGGAACCTCCTTATCTCCATAGGCATACAGATAAGACTTATCCACACCCATTAATCTGGATAGAATAAGTCTCACCTCAAGCTGTGGATTTGTATACTCAATATTTTCGAGGCTCTTAATGCCTTCTGCCAGAAGCTGGTCTATTACCACCTGTCCGCCTCCTTGTCCTCGGGTATAACGGCCAAGAGGGATTGGATTGCAACCTCAATCTGAGAATCATCCGGCTCCTTAACCGTTGCATACTTCTGAATCATTAGTCCAGGATAGCTTAAGGCATAGCAAAGCCTTGAGTCACTTCTTCCAATGTACCTGTTTATCTCGTAGGATATCCCTGCAATTACAGGGAACATCAGAATCCTTGTAAGAATTCTCATAACCGGGTTTGGCCAGCCAAAGAAGGACAGTACAACTATGCTCACTGCCATAACCATAAAGAGGAAGCTGGTTCCACATCTTGCGTGGAGGATTGGAAACTTCCTTACATTCTCTACCGTAAGCTCCATTTCATTCTCGTAGCAGTGAATGCTCTTGTGCTCCGCTCCGTGGTACTGGAAAACCCTTTTCACATCCTCAAGCTTGGATACCCAAACCACATATAGGAGGAAAATTGACATCCTGATCAGCCCTTCAATCAGATTCAGGGTCACTGTGTTCTGGAGGTTCCCCTTCAGGAAGTTGGTTATTATATTTGGCAGTACCATAAATATTCCCACAGTCATTGCAACAGAGAGAATCACCGCCAAGACCATCTCAACATCCTGAGCCTTGTCCTTGAAAATCTTCTGGGTGATTGTCTTCTTTGGGTTTCCGTCCTTGTCCAGGGTCTGCTCATCCTCAAAGAACTCGGCGGAATATAGAAGTGCTCCCGTACCGATCTTCAGGGCCTCGATCAGACCAACCATCCCCCTAACAAAGGGCAGTCCAAGAAACTTGTACTTCTTTGTAACGGATTTTATTGGATTTACCTTCAACTGAATTTCCTTGTCGGGCTTTCTTACTGCAATTGCAATCTTTTCAGGCCCTCTCATCATTACCCCTTCAATTATTGCCTGGCCGCCTATGGAGGTCTTGTGCTTGGCTTCTATTGGGGCATTTTTTATTTTATTCATAGGTTCACTTCCTCAAAAAAATAAAGGTTAGGTGCGCATGCAACTAACCCAGTTGTAAAGAAATTAATCCTCGATTTGATATTTCTTCTTGAATTTCTCTACACGTCCACCACGCTCCATAAACTTTTGCTTACCAGTAAAGAATGGATGGCACTCTGAACAGATTTCTACCCTTAGCTCATCCTTGGTTGAGCCAGTCTTGAATGTGTTTCCACATGCACAGGTAACTGTCACCTCTTTATATTCTGGATGGATATCTTTTTTCATCTCATTTCACCTCACTTCGATTTCGAGTATCTATAATTTTAGCCACTCTACGATATAACCACTAAATTATAGCATATGATTATATAAATTTCAACTTCAAAGATTGTTTCATTTCATTTTTTTTGACTAAACCCAAATCTTGTTTCTCATCTGGTCAATGAATTCCCTGTTGTTCTTGGTTTGTACAAGATTTGCGATAAAGGCCTCAGTGACATCCTGAGTGCTGCTGTTTCCAAGTGCCTTTCTCAGGGCCCAAACAGTCTCAAGCTCATTCTGACTCATGATCAGGTCCTCTCTTCTGGTTCCCGATTTGTAGATGTCAATTGCAGGGAAGATTCTCTTCTCGGAAAGCTTCCTGTCAAGATGTACCTCCATGTTACCTGTACCCTTGAATTCCTCGAATATAACGTCATCCATTCTGCTACCGGTTTCCACAAGGGCAGTGGCAAGTATTGTCAGACTTCCACCCTCCTCCATCTTTCTGGCTGCACCAAAGAATCTCTTGGGCTTGTGGAGGGCTCCGGGATCAAGTCCTCCTGACAGGGTCCTTCCCGTTGCCGGGATTGAAAGGTTATATGCCCTTGCCAGCCTAGTAATGCTGTCAAGAAGTATGACAACGTCCTTGCCGTGCTCAACAAGTCTCTTTGCCCTTTCAAGGACTATTTCAGCCACCTTTGTATGATTCTTGGGAAGCTCGTCAAAGGTTGAATATACAACATCCCCCTTGACAGACCTCTTCATGTCAGTAACCTCTTCAGGTCTTTCATCTATAAGCAGTATTATGATCTCAACCTCAGGGTGGTTCTTTGCAATTCCGTTTGCTATCATCTTCAGCAGGGTTGTCTTGCCTGCCTTGGGTGGTGCAACTATCATACCCCTCTGGCCCTTACCGATTGGAGCTACAAGGTCGATCATCCTTGTGGCATATTCTCTTCCATCTGTTTCAAGCTTAAGTCTTTCAATTGGATAAATGGGGGTCAGACTGTCAAAGTCCGGTCTGTTTATAGCCGTTGCCGGTGGCATGTCATTGACTGCCTTTATAAACAGAAGAGCGTTGAACTTCTCATTTGATTTCGGTGGTCTTGTGATACCTGTGATCTTGTCCCCAGTCTGAAGCCTGAACCTTCTGATCTGTGATGGGGATATGTAGATGTCATCATCCCCTGAAAGATAGTTGTCTCTTCTCAGGAATCCATAGCCATCCTGGTGCATCTCAAGAATACCCTCTGCAATATCCTTTTCATCCAGGCTCTCCATTTCCTCGGATGCATTATCAGAAAGGTCGTCTGTAATCTCAATATCATCGGCGACAAGCTCCTTTTCAATATCCTGTGGCTTTTCAGGCTCCTGGTTTGTTATTGCATGGATCAGCTCATTCTTTTTCATCTTGTAGTAACCTGGTATGTCATATGCCTTTGCAATTTCCTTCAGTTCAGATAATTTCTTTACTTCAAGTATCTCCT
>JANKMX010000046.1:0-5438 GCA_024649995.1 Gudongella sp.
AATAGACTGAGTCAGGAGAACCGTCCCCAGCGACTCACTTGATTATTTGCCTAGTAAACGGGTATGTATTGACCATGGATTACCTTGTTAATGTATGAAATGGAGGGAGAAAAAAATGAGAAAGAGACTCATTCTAATAGTAGGAGTCATGGCAATGGTGCTCGTATTGTCTGCCTGTGGAGCAGGTGCTGATGAAGAAGTCAAAAATTCTGATGATCCAATAGTCCTGGGATCATTTGTTGATACCGAGGGTGGAATTCTTGGAAACATGATTCTTCTTGCCCTTGAGGATAATGGATACCAAATTGAGGATAAGGTTCAGTTTGGCACCCCGGATGTTCACAGGAACGCACTTCTTGAAGGGGAACTCCACATAGGAGTCGACTACACAGGCAATGGACAGTTTTACTCCGAGGGCTTTGAGGAGGACCTGTGGAGGGATGGTGAGGAAGGCTACCAGGCAATAAAGGGCTATGATGAGGAGAACAACAACCTTATATGGCTGAGTCCTGCAAAAGCCAACAACACGGAGGCCCTTGCAGTCAAGAGGGAATTCGCAGAGTCCAATGACATTACGGATATGTATGATTTTGCTGAGTATGTTAACAACGGAGGCTATGTAAAGTTTATCACCAGCCAGCTTTTCGCCGAGAAATACACCGGTCTTCTGGGAATGGAGGAGGCTTATGGCTTCACATTGACCCCTGATCAGCTTATCATGCTTCCACATGGAAACACTGCTGAGACCTTGAGTGCACTGGCAAATGAGACCGACGGTGTCAATGTGGCCTTGGCCTATGGTACGGATGGTTCAATAGCAGATTTGGACCTTGTGGTAATTGACGATCCGCTCTCAATACCTCCTGTATATGAGCCTTCTGCAATCGTAAGAGGTGAGGTGCTGGAAAAATATCCCGAGATTCAGGAGATTATTGAAGAGGTTTTTGCCACACTGAATCTTGAAAATCTTCAGGAGATGAACAAGCTGGTCATAGTTGACGGAGCATCACCTAGGGATGTTGCACAGGACCACCTTGTGGAGAATGGATTGATTGAAGAGTAGTTATTGAGGGTGATATTATGGCAGAGAAAAAAGACAAGGTGTTGTTTATACTGTCGGCGTTGGGAATATCAGCCTTTTTCCTGTTTCCCCTGGTGGAAGCAAAGCCAAATCGTATTGTAACAGGGGAGAAGCTGTTTGCACTTGAGTATCTTGGCGCCTTTGGAGCTTTGATTATTGTGGGATGGGCCATTTTATTGGCCCTTTCTTTGTATGGAACAAAAAGAAGGATAGAGCTTGCATCAATTGTGGGAATCATTACAGCAATGGGTCTACTCTTCCTTCTCCCGATTGGAGCTGGGAACATCCTTGAAATCGGTGCAAATCCCAGAATCAGCTTTTCATCCAGCTTCTATATGCAGGTCCTCCTTCTGTACATAATAATATCCACATATATGCCCCGGGCGGCATGGAGCAGAAAGCTTAAGGCTGCCTTGGGAATAGGAGCTTTTCTGGCCTTAGGGGTTTCCATGTCCATGGGTTACTTTGAGAGTCTGTCCATAATAAAGGAGTATGGGGTTAGGCAGAGACAATTTTACAACAACCTCTACATCCACGGGGTCCTTACCTTTGGATCGGTTCTGGCAGGCTGCATCATAGCCATACCCCTTGGCTACCTTGCCTATCTGAGGAAGAGACTGGAGGGAAGGATAATGGTTCCCTTAAGCATAATAGAGACAATACCAAGTCTGTCCCTGTTTGGAATACTCCTTGTACCTCTATCGGGACTGGGACAGCTCCCATTTTTCAGGTCCATTGGAGTAAGTGGGATTGGATGGGCTCCTGCCTTTGTTGCTCTTACCCTCTACACCCTGCTTCCAATAGGAAGGAATACCTTGACTGGCTTTCACTCCATAGATAGGAATGTTGTACAGGCTGCAAAGGGTATGGGAATGAGCAGAAGGCAGATTCTGAAGAAGATTGAGATTCCCCTGGCCTTCCCCGTCATATTTACGGGAGTCCGCATAGCCTTTATCCAGACCATAGGAGGGGCTGTACTGGCAGGTCTTGTTGGAGGAGGAGGAATGGGAAGCTTTGTATTTTTAGGCCTGGCTGAAGCATCTCCGGACCTCATCCTCCTTGGAGTTATACCTATTGTCTTCTTCACAGTTGTTCTGGATTATTCCCTTAAGGCTTTTGAGAAATATGTAAGGAGGATTGTTTATGATTGAAATGCAAAATGTAACAAAATCATACGGGGATTTCAAGGCTGTGGACAATCTTTCCCTTCATGTTGATAGTGGGGAGCTTCTGGTAATACTGGGACCTTCGGGCTGTGGAAAGTCGACCACATTAAGGCTTATGAACAAGATGGCCGAAAGAACCTCGGGGACCATAAAAATAAAGGATAAGGACATAGACTCCTTTGTGGAGGAGGACCTAAGGAAGGGAATAGGCTATGTAATCCAAAGCATAGGTCTGTTTCCCCACATGAATGTATGGAAGAATATCGCTACGGTCCCTCAGCTTCTAGGATGGGAGAATTCCAGCATTGACAGAAGGGTAGATGAACTGCTCCTCTTGGTTGGGCTCAAACCTGAGAACTACAGGTATAAGAAGCCCTCCCAGCTTTCAGGTGGAGAAGCCCAGAGAGTTGGGGTTGCAAGGGCCTTGGCTTCAGACCCGGATATACTTCTTATGGACGAGCCATTTGGCGCCGTGGATCCAATAAACAGATTGCGGCTTCAAAAGGAGTTCAGACAGATTCAGAGACGCCTGGGCAAGACCGTGGTGTTTGTTACACATGACATAGACGAGGCCATACTCCTGGGGGACAGGATTTGCATCATGAACCACGGAAAGGTGGTCAGCCTTGATACACCTGAAAATGTGGTCCTTCATTCAAAGGATGACTTTGTTGACAGCTTCTTTAAAGGAGAGGGCATTCTTACAATCCTATCCAGAAAGAATGTGGGAGACTACATGGAGGAGATTCCATGGGAAGGAGAAGAAATAGTCCAAGATTCAACACTTAAGGAGGCCCTTTCCCTGATGCTCCTGACAGGTGAGGACAGGGTGCCTGTAAAGGGTGGAAGCATATCCTTCAACAGAATCCTCCAGGTTGTTGGGAGGGATATAAATGAGAAGGCCTAATGGCAACATTGTTGCAGCCCTTGTGCTGATTGTAATCCTAGCCATGATTGTGATCTATTCGATAGAGTTTGAGGAGCTGCTCTATAGATATTTCAGCACGAAAAACTCAACCGGCTCCAGAACGCCATTGCTTGTATACTTTGGACAGCACATATGGATGGTCCTGGTTTCAAGCGTCATAGCCGTTGGAATTGGGGTTGGTGTTGGGATTTTTGCCACCACAAAAAGTGGTGAGGAATTCAGGGACCCCCTGCTTAAGGTTGTAAACCTGGGTCAGGCATTCCCTTCTCCAGCCCTACTGGCCCTGGTTGTTCCGATACTCGGCTATGGCTATGAGGGAGCCCTGATTGCCCTTGTGGTATATGCCCTGATGCCCATAGTATATAATGTTGTGGTGGGAATTCAGGAGGTACCGGAGGATATTGTGGATGCTGCCGTTGGAATGGGCATGACTCCATACCAGCTCTACAAAAAAATAAAAATCCCCCTGGCACTCAATGTAATCCTTGGGGGAATCAGAACAGCCCTTGTGATAAATATAAGTGCCGCAACCCTTGCGGCAGCCGTTGGTGCGGGAGGGCTGGGGGTACTTGTGGTAAACGGGGTAAGAACCTTTGATATGGTCCTTATCCTCCAGGGAGCAATCCCTGTAACAATAATGGCAGTCATAGCGGAGCTTCTTCTTAAGGAGGCCCAGTCAAGGCTGTCATTCTAGACCAGGGGGGACCTACCCCGTTGGAAGATTATGGTAAAGTGAGTCAAAAAGAACCGTCCCCCTGACTCATTAGATAGGGGCGGATGTACCTTATCACTGAGGTTGCAATCACGACACCACATGCTATTGAGATGGCAATGAATAGTGATTCACCACCGGTGACAAGAGCCTGGGAAAAGTTGTTGTCAATAATATGAAACATTGTATAGTAGATTCCATAGCCTGGTACAAATGGTATTATTCCTGGAATAATAAATATTGTAGCAGGCTGTTTTTTGTATATAGCAGCCAGCTCCCCAACAAGGCCCACGAAAATGGATCCTGCAAAGGCCGGGATTATGAAGCTGGTGGCCGTCTGCTGAAGTATTATGTAGACAATCCAGCCAAGCATTCCGCTAATGGAAGCCAGGGGAACCAGTCTTCTGGGCAGGTTGAAGATTATTGAAAATCCGATTACACACAAGAGGGAATAAATCCCTTGGGTTATTATATACATAAGGTCCTCCTAAATAAATGCAATGATGCCCTGAAGCACAATGCCCACTCCAAATGCCAGGGCAATGGCGATGAACAAAGCTTCCATCATCTTCGTGGTACCTGCAATTAGCTCTCCGGAGATAAGGTCCCGGATTCCATTTGTTAGTGATACTCCCGGAACAAGGGTCATCAAGGGTCCTATTATAACCGTATTGAAGTCGGCAGCCATTGAGAGACCACTCACCATAAATACCATGAATATGCTCAAGAGAGCTGAAATCAGTCCTCCAAGTATGTTCTTGACAAAGAAATTCAGCTTTCTAACTGTAAGCTTGTCCATAGAGAAGACCGTAATGCTGGAAGCAAGATAGGCAAGGACAAACTCCACAAAGCTACCTCCAAACATCAGCACAAAGAAGCCTCCGGCCATTCCGCTGAAGGCGTACCTTATGGGCTTTGAAAATTTGGGTGGAGACCTTAGCTCGCCAAGTATTATCTCCGTTTCCTCCTGGGTCATATCCCCTTGGGAAAAAATCCTGGAAAAGGAGTTTGCCCTGGCAATTGTTTCAAGGTCAAGACCTATTGATGGAACCCTGGAAACGGTTGTATAGGGCTCTCCGTTTATATGGGCGCCAACTATTATACCTGTGGACATGACGAAAACCTCCACAGGAGAGTTTGTCTTGGAGGAGATCATTCTGTTGATCGTCTCCTCTACCCGATAGGTTTCAGCCCCGTTCTGGAGCATGATCATACCTGTTTCCATTGCTGTTGCAATTGCTTTCTTTAAAGTCATTTCTTCCATCTAATTACTCCTATAGATTAAGTGATACTGTTCCTTCTGCAACGATTTCAACTTCTCCGTCAAGGAACATTTCCTCTGCTGAACCATCAGACCACATGACTTGGATATTGAGGGTTCCTCCTGGTTGTGCAATGTCCCTGCTAATGCTTACATCATCAAGGTATGACAGACAAACACCCAGTGCAGCTGTACCCGATGCACAGCTTTTTTCCCAGCAGGTAGTATCTGTTCCCTTCACATACACTAGTGGCTCCAGGTACTTTTCCTCAAAATCGTAAAACATGATC
>JANKMX010000046.1:5448-22438 GCA_024649995.1 Gudongella sp.
CCAAAGGCTTCATAGCCCTCCTGGTCCATTTCAGCCTTTACTATATTGAAGAATTCAAGGGTGCTTCTTACAGCGTCCTTATCGACCACAAAGTGTGTTATTCCAAAGAAATCCACCCTGATTGTGGCTATGGTTTCACCCTGGATTACAAATTCCTGGGCACCCACTGACTTGGGTAATGGCATCTGAATCCTTGAACGGAAACGGTTCCTCTCCATAAGAGGCGTGACAATGCAATTCACATCCCTCTCCCAGCCTGAAACCTGAATGGGAACCAGATAGTCCTCACCCTGCATTTTGATTGAGGGATACCCGGTATAGACCATATAGGCTGCAAAGGACCTGCTGGCATTACCGCAGAACTCTCCACCCATCATCTGGAGTCTAAGGGTCTCAGTGGAATCTGGCAGTACGGTTTTTTCTATGAAACCCACCTGCTCTGCATGTACACTTTCATAGCTCATAAGCTTACGAGAAATTTCGGCATGGTCCTCTCTGGGGACCTGGTCCAGAACATAGACTGTCATATTCTGTGCCGGATTTACCTTTACGTAATGTAATATCATGATTATACCCCCTCTCTTCCCCTTTAGTATAGCAAAGAATGGAGGGAATATCACTAATAAACGAAAAAAAGACAAGGCATTAAGCCTTGTCAAGTCTGGTGCGGCTGAAGGGACTCGAACCCCCACCCTAGCAATTAGGACTAGAACCTGAATCTAGCGCGTCTGCCAGTTCCGCCACAGCCGCATGAACACCTTCAATTATACATAAAATTATAAAAATTGGCAACGGAAATTTGGAAAGCCGGTAAAATTGGCCTTCCCAACCAAAGGTTGTAAGAAATACAACCAATGGTTTATAATTAAGACAGAAAAACAACCTATAATAGCTTCATAAAAGGCTCCCCCAGGTATATCCTTAAGCTGTGGAAGGGATTAAAATGAGGAGGTCGCGGAATGGAGCTCAGAATAAGGCAAAGAATAATCAAGAGCAAGGATTATGGTGTGAGGAAGATCAAGGAAAAAAGGGAAGCTGTAATTGAACTCAGAGACCAAAGGATTGAAAGGTGCTTGAGCTGTGTCATGCCTCAGCATATTGACAGCAATAGCATGAGAAGAAAAGATGTATAAAGGAAGGGAGAATGTGGTCATGGCTCAGACATTGGGGAAAAGAATCAGTGATTCAAGAAAAAGGAAGGGGTTCACTCAAGACCAGCTGGCAGAGGAAATGGGAGTATCCTCACAGGCTGTCAGCAAATGGGAAAATGACATCTCATGCCCTGATATTGGACTGCTACCGCATCTGGCAGATTTTTTCGGGGTTACCCTTGACGAACTTATGCGAGGGGACCAGGAAAAGGTGGCTCAGGTGATTCCGGAAAGCGAAAGAAAGGATCCCAACAAGATGATCATGAGAATAAGGGTACTAAGTGCTGATGGTGACAAGGTCAATGTGAACCTGCCAATGGCCTTGGTTAAGATGGGCCTCCAGTCTGGAATGCTGGATAGTATGGTTGGAGGGAACGAGAACCTGAAGGGCATTGACTTCGATAGCCTGGTTCATATGGTTGAACAGGGTGCTATCGGCAAGCTGGTGGAGGTCGAATCCGCTGATGGGGACCTTGTCGACATAACCATAGAGTAGGTGTGGTTATGAGAGTTGAAATCCTAAGTGCAGAAGGAAAAAACATATCCTTTCCCATTCCGGAATTTCTGGCTGACAATCCAATAAGTCTAAGGCTAGCAGCCTCAAAGATAAGTGAACATTCACCTCTGAGGTTTACGGCGAGGGACTTGAAGGTAATTCTCCATACCATCAAGGCTTACAAGAGGGAGAATGGAGGAGACCTCCTCCTAGTTGATGTTGAGTCATCCAGTGGAGACAAGGTTAAAATCTGGATTTAAAGTGGTAAAAATGCTACAATCATAGCAAGGAGGGATGGCAATGGGTGAAAAAAGATTTCAGGTTGTCCACAAGGAGGGAACACTTTCAAGCACAAAGGTTTTAGTGGACAGGGAAACAGGAGTTAATTACCTGTTTGTTGGTGAGGGCTATGCAGGAGGCTTGACAGTTCTACTGGATAAGGATGGAAAGCCGGTTATTACACCTGTGGGAAGGTACCCCCTGTAATGAAAAAAATAATGTTGATTTCAATTTTCTCGGTGGTCCTAATGTCATTGGTGGACGGATTCATTAATCCAGGCTATGGGGTCAAGTCCGCAATAAAGGTTGTCCTCTTTTTCCTGGTGCCCATTATAAGCGCAGGCAGGGTTGGAACAAAGGGCTTCAGAGAGCTTCTGAGACCAACTGGCAGGAAGGCCATGGGCAGATCCATCGCCCTTGGCCTTGGAGTCTATGCAGGGATAATGGCAGTCTATTTCATCCTCAGGCCTTATATTGATCTGGATACAATAAGGGTTGCCCTGGAGGATGACCTTGGAGTGAATCGGGAAAATTTCATATTGGTTGCATTGTATATTTCCTTTATGAACTCACTCCTTGAGGAGTTCTTCTTCAGGGGCTACCTTTTCCTGGGACTTCTCCAAAGGACAGGAAGATTGATGGCATATTCCGTCAGCGCTTTTTTGTTTGCAGCCTATCATGTAGCCATAATTGGAACATGGTTCAGTCCCCTTGTATTTATGCTGGCCATGACGGGCTTGTTTGTAGGCGGGCTGATCTTTAATTATCTAAACGAAAGAAATAGAAATATTATCAATTCCTGGGTTGTACACCTGATGGCAAATCTTGCCATCAATACCGTTGGACTGATTATGTTTGGCATGGTCCCTTAGAATAAAAATCCCTCCTTCGGGTATCTAATATGGTAGAGAATAAATAGGAGGGATTATTTTATGAAAAAGTTAGCAATATTGATAGAGAACCTGTTTGATGAGAAGGAGCTGATATATCCTTACTTTAGACTTAAGGAGGATTTTGAGGTCCACCTTGTGGGTTCACAGAAGGACACAACCTACACTGGCAAATCAGGACTGGTTATGAAAAGCACCCATGGCTCTGCTGATGTAAAGGCCGATGACTATGCGGGAATCCTCATACCCGGAGGCTTTTCACCTGACAATATGAGAAGGACAGAGTCCACCAAGGACCTTGTAAAGGAGTTTTGCAGCCAGAACAAGCCAATTGCTGCAATCTGCCACGGACCATGGATGATGGCATCCTGCTGCGACCTTAAGGGCAAGGACATGACTTCATTCTTCTCAATCAAGGATGACCTTATCAATGCAGGTGCAAACTGGGTGGACAGGGAGGTTGTGGTTAGCGGAAACCTAATAACCTCAAGAAATCCAAACGACCTGCCAGTGTTTGTCAAAACCTTTGTTGATGCTGTGAAGTAGAGCTATATCAAAATAAAGTTTTTACAGAAAATTTAAAATCCTCTCTTGACATATTTCATTCTTGGTATTAGAATGATTAAAAGCGTTGATGAGGAAGAGTATGTCCTGCAGGGTCAAAAGAGAGAGAGGTTCACCGGCTGAAAGACTTCTCACGATACCCAGGTCAGAAGACCACCTCGGAGTACAATCCTGAAAAGAGTAGGGAGTTGCGTAGGCACACGTTACGGCCTGTTATTAGAGTTTTTGAATTTAGGTGGAAGCGAGAATATTACACTCGTCCTTTTTTGGACGGGTGTTACTTTTTTTTGGCGACAAATCTATAAAATGGATGAATACATAAAAATTGAAGGAGGCGAGGCGGATGGAAGGTGTTGTTGTAGCAAAATTCGGAGGAAGCTCACTGGCGGATAGCCAGCAGTTCAGAAAGGTGAAGGGAATAGTCACGGAGAATCCAGACAGGAGGATCATAGTGCCATCAGCACCAGGCAAGAGACATGGAAAGGACCACAAGGTCACGGATCTCTTGTACATGTGCCATCAGCTTTCTTCACACAACCTTCATTTTGACGAGGTTTTTCAGCTTATTCGTGACAGGTACCAGGGAATATGCAAAGACCTCAATCTTGAAACCCCAATTGGTCAAATACTGGACCAGGTAAGAGAGGATATATCCAAGGGAGCATCCAGGGATTATTGTGCCAGCAGAGGGGAATACATCAATGGAAGGATACTTGCGGATTATCTGGAGTCAGACTTTGTTGATGCTGCAGAGGTCATAAGGTTTGACGGTAGGGGAGCTTTTGATGAGGCAGAGACGGAAAGACTTGTGAAGGAAAGACTGTCAGATGTCCAAAGGACGGTAGTACCTGGATTTTATGGAGCGGACGGTGATGGAAACATAGTCACCTTCTCAAGGGGAGGATCGGATGTTACCGGATCCATACTTGCAGATGGGATTGGAGCCAAGCTGTACGAAAACTGGACTGACGTTTCAGGATTTTTAAAGGCTGACCCCAAGATTGTTAGGGACCCACTTCCTATAAGGGAGGTAACCTACAAGGAGTTGAGGGAGCTATCCTACATGGGGGCACCTGTACTTCACGAGGAGGCAATATTTCCTGTAAGGAAGGAGGGAATACCCATACAGATAAGAAACACAAACAGGCCTGAGGATCCTGGAACCCTGATTGTAAACGACAACTGGTCCGAACCAAGTCCTGGAATAATAACAGGTCTTGCAGGAAAGAAGGACTTCACAGTAATCTCAGTGGAAAAGACCCAAATGACAGGGGAGAAGGGATTCCTGAGAAAGCTTGTATCAGTGTTTGAGGCCAATGATGTTACCATTGAGCACATGCCCTCAAGCATAGACTCAATATCGGTTATTGTTTCAGACAAGGAACTTAATGGAAAGCTTTCAAAGCTTATGGAGGAAATTAGGATATACTGCAATCCTGACCATATAGCAGCCTATTCCAAGATGGCCCTTTTGGCCGTTGTGGGAAGGGGGATGATAAACACCAAGGGTGTTTCATCAAGGGTATTCACTGCCCTATACAAGGATGACATAAACATCAGGATGATATCACAGGGCTCAAGTGAGCTGAACATCCTTATTGGAATTGAGAATGACGACTTTGAAAAGTCTGTTAAAGCCATATACAATGCATTCAACGAAAGGGAGGGAAAATAGATGAGAAAATTCAATGTTGCGGTGGTAGGAGCTACGGGGCTAGTGGGAAGAACCATACTTCAGGTGATTCAGGAGGAGAATTTTCCTATTGATAATCTCTATCCGATGGCATCGGAAAGGTCTGAGGGAGAGCTTATCAAGTTCAAGGACAAGGAATACAAGGTGATCAAGGTATCAGATGAGGCTTTCGACAACAAAATAGACATTGCATTTTTTTCAGCTGGTGGCGCAGTTAGCGAAAGGTACGCACCAGTGGCGGCAGAGAAGGGAATCCAGGTGGTGGACAACAGCTCAGTCTTCAGGATGAATCCGGAGGTTCCCCTGGTTGTTCCGGAGGTTAATCCCCAGGATATAATGAAGTCCAAGGGAATAATCGCCAATCCAAACTGCTCCACAATCCAGTGCATGCTTCCCCTTAAGGCATTGCAGGATGCATACGGAATAGAAAGGGTGGTATATTCAACATACCAGAGTGTTTCGGGCTCGGGAACAAAGGGGCTAAGGGACCTGGACGAAGGAGTCGATGAATTCTACCCTCATCCCATAAAGGGTAATGTTCTGCCACACATAGATGTATTTCTTGACAATGGCTACACCAAGGAAGAGATGAAAATGATAGATGAATCAAGAAAGATTCTTCACGATGAAGATATGAAGGTAACCGCAACAGCCGTACGGGTTCCTGTAAGGTTTGCCCACAGTGTTTCGGCAAATGTCCAGCTTTCAAGGAAGTTCGACCTGGATGTTGTCAAGAAAATGCTTGATGAATACCCTGGAATAATCCTCAAGGATGATCCAGGCAAGGGTGAATATCCAATACCACAGGATGCAGAGGGAAAAAATGAGGTTTATGTAGGTAGGATAAGAAGGGACTTCAGCCAGGACAATACCTTGAATCTTTGGATTGTGGCCGACAACATAAGGAAGGGAGCAGCAACAAATGCAGTTCAGATCGGAAAGCTGCTTGTTGAAAAGTGGGAGGAAATGAAATGATAAATATAGGATTACTGGGATTTGGAACAGTGGGTCAGGGAGTTTACAGGATCCTCCAGGATAAGGGGGAGGACCTTAAGGCCCTCCTTGGATTGGAGATAGAAGTCAAGAGCATACTTGTAAGGGACCTTTACAAGGAAAGGGTCACAGAGGTGCCCTTGAGCAAATTGACTCTGAATCCCGATGACATTGTGTCGGATGATAGTATTGACATAATTGTAGAGGTCACAGGTGATGTGGACCTAAGCTACAGAATCATAAGCAAGGCCTTTGAAAGAGGCAAGCATGTTGTAACTGCCAATAAGGCGGTGGTATCGGCATATTTTGAGGAGCTATCACACCTGGCAGAGGAAAATCGGGTGTCCTTCCTCTATGAGGCCAGTGTGGCTGGTGGAATACCTGTTCTTAAGCCTCTCAAGGACCAGATAAGGTTAAACAGGATAAGCAGAATCCAGGGGATACTCAATGGAACCTGCAACTATATCCTCACAAGGATGACAGATGAGGGACTGGCATATGATGAGGTCCTGAAGGAGGCCCAGAAGCTTGGCTATGCTGAGGCTGACCCATCCTCAGATGTTGAGGGAATCGATACAATGAGAAAGCTTAGGATAATATCCACAATTGCCCTTGGAGCATCCATAACCGAGGATGATATAATCTGCGATGGCATAGATAAGGTATCCGACCTTGACATTGAGCTGCTAATGGATAGGGGTATGAAGGTCAAGCTGATTGCTGAAGCCAGGAAAGTGGAGAAGGGCTATCAGGCAATTGTCCAGCCAAAGGCTCTTCCTGTGGCAAGCTATTTTGCAGGAGTGAACGGAGCCTACAACGGCATTTCAATGGACGGAAACTATTCCGGAACACTGGGCTTCCAGGGCCCTGGTGCTGGAATGTATCCAACTGCAAATGCAATAATTACAGATGTCATTGATTGTATACTTGAAACACAGAAAAAGGATAGTCCCCTAAGGGGAAGAAAGCTTGAGAATAGGAATGAAGACATCGCTGCAACCTATTACCTGAGGATTTCAGGCTATGACAGGTCCATGGATAATATCAAGGAGCACCTCCAGGAGGTCCTGCATGATGAGGACGGAGAGTTTGCCTTTATATCAAAAGAGGTCAAGCTATACCAGCTGCTCCACATGCTGGCCGAGTTTGAGGATAAACCTTTTTCATTGATAGCAATTGAACAGTAGGAGGATAAAATGAGATATTACAGCACTAGAAACAAGGACAATGTGGTTTCCTCCATGGAGGCCATCATAAAGGGGATTGCAGAGGACGGAGGTCTTTTCGTACCGGAGGGCTTCCCGGCTCTTCCAAGGCTGGAGGAGATGCTCAACCTAAGCTACAAGGAGCTGGCCAAGCTGATTCTTGGGATGTATTTTGATGACTACCCTGAGGAGGATCTTGAAGGAGCTGTCAATGGAGCCTATGGGGACAAGTTTGGAAACAGGGAGCCAGTAAGGCTTGTTGAAAAGGGAGGAGTTCATTTCCTTGAGCTATTTCTCGGACCAACCCTTGCTTTCAAGGATATGGCTCTAACAATACTTCCATATCTGATGAGGTCAGCCCTCCTGAACAAGGGAATAAGGGAGGAGGTTGTGGTTCTTGCAGCAACCTCGGGAGATACTGGAAAGGCTGCTCTAGAGGGCTTCAGTGACGTGCCTGGGGTGAATGTGTTGGTCTTTTATCCAAAGGGAGGAGTCAGCCAGCTTCAAAGGCTGCAGATGATCACACAAAAGGGTCAAAACACCCACGTTGTTGCAATAGAAGGAAACTTTGATGATGCCCAGAAGGGGGTCAAGGATATATTTGGAGACCAGGCGTACAACAAAAAGCTCAAGGAGGAGGGCTATGTACTTTCCTCCGCCAATTCAATCAACATAGGCAGGCTGATTCCCCAGATTGTATATTACGTGTACGGCTATCTGGACCTCTTAAGGAATAACAGCATAGAAGCCGGACAGGAAATAAACATAGTGGTGCCAACTGGTAACTTTGGGAACATACTGGCAGCTTATTATGCAAAGATGATGGGACTTCCGGTGGACAGACTAATATGCTCATCAAACGACAACAAGGTTCTGACTGACTTCTTTGAAACCGGAACCTATGACAGGAGGAGAGACCTGCTCCTTACATCCTCACCTTCAATGGACATCCTGGTATCCAGCAACCTTGAAAGGTTCCTCTTCCATATCTCGGGGAATGATGACACGTCATTGAGGGAAATGATGGAGGACCTGTCAAAGGAAGGATACTTTACATGGTCGGATTTCAGCAGGGAGGAAATATACGGGGAGTTTGCCGATGAGAACGATGTATCCTTAAGTATCAGGGACCTCTATAGGGAGGAAGACTACGTAATGGATCCCCATACGGCCGTTGGCTATGGCGTTTACAGAAAGTATCTCAAGGAGACTGGAGATCAAAAGCCTGCAATAATTGCATCAACAGCCAGCCCCTTCAAATTCCCTGAAAAGGTCATCTCCTCAATGGGAAAGGATGTTCCTCAGGATCTGTTTAAGGGAATAGAAATGGTTGCAGAGTCCATGAAGATGGAAATACCAACACAGGTAAGGGAGCTGGAAAGTCTTCCCGTCCTTCATGATAATATATGTAAAAAGGAAGAGATGAGGGATATTGTCCTCAAGCTTCTTCAGGAGGTGAAATAGATGGTTAGGATAAGGGTACCAGCCACAAGTGCAAATCTTGGTCCAGGCTTTGATGTAATGGGTCTTGCAATAGACAGATACAATGAATTTTCATTCAAGCCCAATGCCGGGTCCACTAGGATTGATTCAATGGTCCACCAGGGATACAACATGGTCTTTGAGCACCTTGGAAGGGAGCCGGAGCCTGTGGAGATTACAATAGACGCTGAAATTCCAATCGCAAGAGGCCTTGGCTCTTCCTCCTCCTGCATAATAGGCGGAATGATGGGAGCCAATGAGGTGCTGGGGCGTCCACTGGATAGAAATGACATACTTAGGATTGCAACCTATATGGAAGGTCACCCGGATAATGTAACGCCTGCCCTTTTGGGTGGGGTTGTCATATCAGCCATGGAGGAGGGAGAGGTCTACAGCATAAGAATCCCTCTAAAGAACAGCTATGATTTTATAACCATCGTACCTGATTATCATCTGCCAACTGAGAAGGCTAGGGCTGCCCTGCCGGAAAGAATTCCCAGAAAGGATGCCATCTACAATGTGAGTCGAGCAACCCTTCTTGTATCTGCCCTTATGACAGGACAGGATGAGATGATAAGAATTGGATTCCAGGACAGGATGCATCAGCCCTACAGGGGTGACCTGATTCCAGGCTTTGACAAGGTTATGGCTGCGGCAGGTGAATTGGGAGTCCTGGGTGCATACCTTAGCGGAGCAGGATCCACAATCATGTGTCTGTCAAAGGAAGGGGACGACCAGGTCTACAACAATGTTACCCAGTTCATTGAAAGGGAGTTTCCAAGCTGGGATGTATACAGACACAAGCTTGAGAATCAGGGTGCAATTGTATTATAGCCATTGACCATTAGGCTATATAAAGGTTATAATCATATAAGAAATTGCAATACCATAGGTGATGGGGTTCACCATTGACTGCTTCGGCTAATGACTCCTGCCAGGGACTTTGAATGAGTCCCTGGCGGGAGTTTTTTGACGTCAACAACATCAAGGAGGATATTATGGCAACCAGCTTGGGAATAATAACAATACTTGGCCTTGCTGCCAACTGGATTATGGAGAAATTAAGACTACCTGGACTCTTGGGGATGCTGCTTGTGGGAATTGCGATGGGACCAAACGGACTGAACCTCATGAGCCCGGACCTGATGAGGGTATCTGCGGACTTTCGGGAAATTGCCCTGATAATAATACTCTTAAGGGCAGGGTTGGGACTGGACTGGGATGTACTTAAAAAAGTAGGTAAGCCTGCCCTGGCTCTTAGCTTTATCCCTGGTGTCATGGAGGGGGTAACGGTGATGCTTATTTCCACTGTGTTTTTCGGTTTCTCCCTTGTACAGGGAGGAATCCTTGGCTTTATAATTGCTGCAGTATCGCCTGCAGTGGTTGTACCTGCAATGCTGCAGCTGAAGGATGAAAGAAGGGGGGAGGACAAGAATATACCGACACTTGTTCTGGCGGGAGCCTCCCTGGATGATATTGTGGCGATAACAATATTTACAAGCTTTCTAGGCCTGTACGGCGGAATGGATATAAATCTTGCAGGTCAGCTTCTACAGATTCCAATATCCATATTTACAGGAATAGGTGTAGGCTACCTTGTGGGACTTGTATTTGTAAGAATTTTTGAGACTCACCATATCCGGGATACAAAGAAGGTCCTGATGATACTTGGTGCTGCAATCCTCCTTATGGGCTTTGAGGACCTTATCAGGGACACCATACCCTTCTCGGGATTTCTTGGTGTGATGACAATAGGCTTTGTGATACTTTTGAAAAGGGGAATAGTTGCCAAGCGACTGTCCGTAAAGTTCAACAAGATATGGATACTTGCAGAGATACTCCTCTTTGTTCTGGTAGGAGCCCAGGTGGATCTGGGGGTGACGGTGGGTGCCGGTGGACTTGGCATTCTAATAATCTCAGCAGGACTAGTTTTAAGATCCCTTGGGGTCTATATTGCCCTTCTTGGAACGGGGATGAACAGCAAGGAAAAGCTCTTCTGTGCCGTTGCCTATACACCAAAGGCCACGGTTCAGGCGGCAATAGGTGGTGCAGTGCCCCTGGCATATGGAGTCCAGGGTGGGGACCTGATCCTTTCCATGGCGGTTCTTTCCATTGTATTGACAGCTCCTCTGGGAGCTGTGGGTATAAGGTATATGAAGAGGTATTTAAGTATATTGACACAGTAGATATAAAGGAGGGGGAAGGGTGAAAAACAGGAAAGGGATAATTGTATTGACTGTTTCCCTGCTGGTCCTGGGACTCATATACCTGGTTCTTCCGGATAGGATAGCGGTACTTTTCTGGCTCACTGGGAATTTTGTCTACGCTCCAAGGGAATTTGTATTCGTATTTGCCATAATACCCTATGTGGTATACAGAACCTGGTGGAGGTAGAAGGAATTGTTTAATAAAAGATACTCAGGGTAAATAATCACCACTAATATATAGAAGGTGATAAATATGAACAAATTTCACGAAGGTTCTCTGATATATCCACTTAACCTAAGCCTAAATGTAATTGATATGGACAGGATGACCAGCTTTTATACGGATAGCATGGGATTTGAGATGCTTGAAAAGAAAGAGGATTTTGTTGAGCTTGGAGTGGATGGAAGAAGGATTCTTACCCTTGTAAGCCCAGGGGATGTTGTGGAGAAGCCCCCAAGAAGGTCTGGACTCTACCACTTTGCAATTCTGCTTCCTGATAGAAAGTATCTGGGAAGCCTTATCAATCATCTTAGGGACAACAATGTTCCCCTGACTGGCGGGGCAGACCATGAGGTAAGTGAGGCCCTATATCTGCAGGATCCGGAGGACAACGGAATCGAGGTCTATGCCGATGTTACCGACAGCAAATGGGAGTGGGACGGAGACCAGGTCCAGATGGGAACGGATCCCCTTGATTTTAGGAGTCTCATGGAGCTTGGGAAAGACATCAACTGGACAGGAATGCCAAAAGGCACTAGGCTTGGACATATGCACCTACATGTGGGTGACCTTGAGGAGGCATACCGCTTCTATAGCTTGATTGGCTTTAAGAGGGTTGCCCAGATGGCAGGGTCAGCCAACTTCATTTCAACTGGAGGCTACCATCACCACATAGGCCTTAATGTATGGAATGGAAGAGGAGCAAAGCCTGCTCCGGAGAATGCAACAGGACTCCGATATTACACCCTTGCTGCACCGGACAGGGAAACACAGGAGAAGATACTTGAAAGTCTAAGGGATGGAAACCAAAAAGCTGAAATGAAAGATGGAATCCTCCATACCCAGGATCCATCAGGAAACAGGATACAAATAATCATAGCATGAAAAATAATCCAGGCGATCGCCTGGATTATTGATTTTTAAGCCTATTCCATTGTAACCTCTATGGGTTCCTCAATGCTGATATGACCCATCAGACTTTCAGCCTCCTGATCATCCACAAGGAACTGCACCCTTTGGACAGAGCCCAATTCGCCCAGGGATTGAACGGTCTGGCTGATTACATAGCTCTCCTGCATGGAGCCGCCTCCCAAGCCTTCGCTTGAGAAGTTTACATATGCTGTTCCGTCAAGGACGCTTACACCGATGAGATCAACGGATTCTGGGAATCCGGTGCTTAGGTTCTCCTCATCATCTGGTCCCTCCATGAGGGCCCTCACGACAGCCTCTTCAAGACAAACTTCTTCGTTGTAGGTAATGGTTCTGGTTTCTGTAAGCATGAACTCATATTGCTCATCACCTGTTTCAACATATTCGTTGTTGGCAAAGTAAAGGACCACTTCCTCGGTTCTTTCCTGAGGCTCCTCAGGTTCCTCAGCCGGTTCTTCCGGCTCCTCCGCTGGATCTTCAACAGCAGGTGGATCCGCTGGTTCCTCAGGCTCCTGTGAACCACCACAGGCTGCAAGAGCCACCGCCATAATCAATGCAAACATCAATATAATAAACTTTTTCATAGCTCTCTCCTTTCGCAAGGTAAACTGATATGCTTCCCTATGTTAATTCTAGCACTATCGGGAAAATGTTTCAATTTACAATTTGGTGACAAAGCTCCATTTTCCTTGGGTATAGATAATAGGAACAGGTGGTGATGGTATGATTATTCACGGGAAGTATGGAGAAGCTGAAATTTTTACTGAGAATCTGGAGGATGGTGCCAGAGACCAGATAGAAAGGTTTCTTGACCAGGACTATATGGAGAACAAGAGGGTCAGGATCATGCCTGATGTCCATCAGGGAATGGGCTGTGTCATTGGTCTTACTGCCCGTATGGACGACATAGTGATCCCTAACATTGTTGGAGTTGATATCGGCTGTGGCATGCTTCTTGTCAAGCTTGGTGGGAGAGATCTGCCACTAGAGGAGCTTGATGGGTTTATAAGAAAAAAAGTTCCATCAGGAACAAAAACCCACAGGGACAATATATTTTTTGACCCTGAAATTGAAAAGTTGAAATGTATAAAGAGCCTCAAGGGCAGGGAACGATTCCAGAGGAGTCTTGGCACCCTGGGAGGAGGCAACCATTTTATCGAGCTAGGCAGGGATTCAAAGGGGATGCTCTATCTTACAATCCATTCAGGCAGCAGAAACCTGGGCAAGCAGATAGCAGACCACTACCAGAAGCTGGCACAGAAATCCTGCAAGGGGGACTATCCCAAGGATCTTTGTTACCTTGACGGTAAGGAAAGGGACGACTATCTTCATGATATGAAAATCGCCCAAAATTATGCTAAAATAAACAGGGAAGGTATTGCTGAGCTGATCCTTTGGGAGTTCCTAAAGGCTAAGCTTGAGGATTTTCAGCATTTCCACACAGTCCATAACTATATTGACTTCAGGGACAAGATCACCAGAAAGGGAGCAGTTTCCGCATATGAGGGAGAAGAGCTGCTTATTCCAATCAACATGAAGGAAGGGTCAATTCTGGCAAGGGGAAAGGGAAATGCAGATTGGAACTTTTCAGCTCCCCATGGAGCAGGAAGACTTCTAAGCAGAAGGGATGCAAAGGCAAAGGCGTCATTGGAGGATTTTAGAAAGGCAATGGAGGGGATATTCTCCACATCGGTCCATGAAGGGACCCTTGATGAAAGCCCCTTTGCATACAAGCCAATGGAGGAGATAATTCAACGGTTGGATGAAACGGTCGAGATAGTTGACCGAATAATACCCATATATAATTTCAAGGCATAGGAGGAAAATGATGAATTTGATATTTGCTGTAGATGGAAACTGGAAAATAGGCTTCAACGGCCAGATGCTGGTTGAGATAGAGGAGGACCTTCACCGATTCAGAAGAATAACCGAGGGGCATATTGTAATCATGGGAAGAAAGACCCTTGAGGCTCTTCCGGGCCAGAAGCCCCTGGAGAACAGGATAAATATTCTTGTTACAAGAAACACCGATTACAATCCTGAAGGTTTTCTTGTGGTAAATACACTTGAAGACCTGTTCCCGTTACTAAAGGAAGTAAATCCTGACAAGAAGAAGGAGGTTTTTGTTACAGGTGGAGGAACAATTGCAAGACAGCTGCTCCTATTCTGCAACAAGGCATATATAACAAAAATATTCAAGGATTTCAGGAACACTGATACCTTTATCCCAAACCTGGACCTTAATGATGATTGGGAAGCGGTATGGGAATCCGAGGTTCAGAAGCAGGATGACATATACTACAGATATATAAACTACGAAAGGGTAAGGTGGTAGAATGACAGTGAAGAGCCAGATTACCTTTGATGATTTTCTTAAGCTGGATATCCGTGTGGGAAAAATCATAAAGGCAGAGAGCTTTGAGAAGGCAAGAAAGCCCTCGTACAAGCTCCTGGTGGACATGGGCCCTGAAATTGGTGAGAAGAATTCCAGCGCCCAGATAACTGAGCACTACGCTCCAGAGGACCTTGTTGGCAAGCAGGTCCTTGCAGTTGTGAACTTTCCTCCGAGGAACATAGCCGGATTCATGTCGGAAATCCTTGTTATGGGAACCTACTCCGAAGGTGGCGTTGTACTCATATCTCCTGACAAACCGGTACAGCCGGGAGACATATTGGGCTAATGATTAATTTGCACCTGTTTTCAGGTGCAAAAATTTTTTGAAAATAAATGAACCTTTTAGGTCTCCAAATACTCTTAGGGATGAAACGGGGTGAGACGGTGGAATTGAAGTATCTGGTGAAAAAGGCAAAAAAGGGTGACAAGGAAGCCCTTCTTAAGCTTATTCTACAGGAAAGGGACAATTATTACAGGCTGGCATATGTTTATATGAAGAACCAGCAGGATGCGGAGGACATGGTTCAGGAAATGATCCTAAGCCTTTATGACAGCATAAATAGCCTTCGAAAGGAAGAAAGCTTCTATTCCTGGAGCAAGACCATCCTTGTAAACCAATGTAAAGGCAGCTTGGCCGGCAAGACCAGAGTGATCCCCGTGGAAGCTATAAGGGAGGAAGCCGTAGCCTTCAATGGTGAAGAGGACAGGATGGATCTGGACCATTACCTTGAGACACTCAAGGCAAATCACCGGGAAATAATTAGGCTCAGGTATTATCTTGATATGGATTACAAGTCCATTTCGGAGGTTTTGGAGATTCCCCTTGGAACAGTGAAATCAAGGATCAATACTGCCATGGAGAAACTTAGGAGTGCAATGGGAGAGGAGAATTTGGATGAACAGGCTAGATAGGATGCTTGAGGAAAAAAGAAGAGAATTCAATAACCTTCAGGCACCTGATTCATTGGAGGAAAAGCTTAGGGCTGCACTCCAGGAGAAAAAACCACGAAGGAAGTTACCCTTAAATAGGATTGCAGCAATGCTTCTGATAGGAGCAATACTCACCTACAATAGCTCTACGTTAGCCTATTACGGGAAGCAGCTGGTTGGTTATGATACCGTAATGGATGGGACGCTGCTCCAGCTCAGCAGAATGGGTGAAGGACAGATCATAGACAAAAATCATCTATTCAGTGATGGACTGGAGGTTCAGCTGGATGTTGCTATGCTTGATGGAAACGGTCTGGTCTTCTTCTACACAATCGAAGATACCACCAAGTCAAAGGATATAAATGATGTTCATGTACAAGTATTGCCAGATATTCCATTCATGAATGCAGGATCAAGTGGAGCCGGTGAAATAATGGAGGAGGACCATATGCAGAAATGGGTCTTCACAACTGATGAACCACCACCATTCTTTATAAGGACAGTTACCCTGGAGCTTTCCCATATGAAGGAGGATGGAAGTGCTGAATACGGGGAAATAAGCTTCAGGCTGGACAGGAACAAGGCGGTCGGTGAAACTGTCAGGATGAATATCAATAGGGAGGTTGAGCTGGCAGGAAGAACCATGACAATAGAGGATATCAGCATGTCCCCAATATCGACTGTCGTGAAGGGTGAAATTCAGGACCTCATATCCTTGGGTATTGACAGGGCAAGGAATGAATACAGGATGCCACATAATATGGAAATGAGCCTATATGCTGATGGAATTGAGATTGAAAGAAAGGGTGCTGGCATGAGCACAGATATGAAGGGGACAAGATTTGACGTAAGGTTTGATGCCCTTCCCAAGGATACCAAGGACCTGAGATTAGAGCTTGATTCTGTAAGCGTTCATGAAAGGCTGGATATGGAGCTTGAAATAGCAGAGGGGGAGACCCTTGAGGTAAGAGGAAATGAGATATTTATAAATTCAATTGAAGAAAGTGATGGAAGAACATACATCACAATAACAACAGAACAGGGAACCAGGATTCCTGAAGTAAGGCTTAATGCAGATGGAAACTATCACCAGCTTCTTGAGACCTCCGAGTCCACCTACGAGAAGAAGCAGGATGAGGCCATTCTAAACACCCGAACCCTGGAGTTTGATGGAAGTGGAGAAGACATGAAGCTTTCCGTAACTGACATCAGGTACACAAAGGACTACAATTTGACCGTATATGAGGAGTCAATAAAATAATCGATTTTGTCATGATAGATGACAAGTCACCCAACTTATCACGAGATAACGGATTAGCGCGCGATGAGTTGGGTATTTTTTTACCGAATAGATAAGGAAAGGAGGTATTGAAAGTGTTACGGAGAATCCTTGCATTGACTCTTATTATAATAGTTGTTGTTACATCGTCCCTCGCTGTATTTGCACTTCCACCAGGAAGAACAGGAGGGATGCCGGTGAAGCCAGAGCTTCCTGCAGCTGCTGCAATGGGTCTACACGAGGCTTGCAGAAATCTGGATGAAGGTGGAATAGCAT
>JANKMX010000047.1:0-15033 GCA_024649995.1 Gudongella sp.
ATGAAATTGTCAACCAAGGGAAGATACGGCCTTATGGCCATGTACCAATTGGCCCAGGATTATGGGCAGGGACCTATTTCCCTGAAATATGTGGCCGAAAAACAGGGACTTAGTGAAAATTACCTGGAGCAGCTTTTTTCAAGTCTCAAGAAGGATGGGCTACTTAAAAGTGTTAGAGGAGCCTATGGAGGCTACATGCTTTCCAGAGTTCCCGAGAAGATAACAGTGGGAGAGGTTCTGAGGTCCCTGGAAGGACAGATGTCCCCATCAGATTGTGTTGCAGATGGAAGCTATGATTGCAGCAGGGATGACAGATGTGCTACCCAGTGGGTTCTGGGACAGATCAAAAATAGCATCGACCAGGTAATTGATTCCATAACTCTTATGGATATGATAAAGGACAACAATGGAATAAACACGGAATTGGAGGGAGATTAATGGATAAGATGATATACATGGACCACTCGGCTACGACACCTGTCAAGAAGGAAGTCCTCCAGGAGATGCTTCCATATTTTTCAGAATTCTACGGAAATCCTTCAAGCGTCTATCAACTGAGCAGCAAGTCCAAGCTTGCTATAGACAAGGCAAGGGAACAGGTTGCAAAGGGCATAGGTGCGAAGAAGAATGAGATTTATTTCACAGGCGGAGGCTCTGAGGCAGACAACTGGGCAATCAAAGGGATTGCATACAGACACAGGGAAAAAGGCAATCACATCATTACAAGCAAGATAGAGCATCATGCAGTGCTTCACACATGTGAATACCTTCAAAAGCAGGGATTTGAGGTGACCTATCTGGATGTTGATGAGTATGGAATGGTCCGTCTGGAGGAGCTGGAGGCTGCAATCAAGGAAAATACAATACTTATTTCAATAATGTTTGCCAACAATGAGATCGGTACGATTCAGCCCATCAAGGAAATTGGCCAGATTGCAAGAAAGCACAAGGTACTTTTCCATACGGATGCAGTTCAGGCTGTAGGAAGCCTAAGGATAGATGTAAATGAAATGAATATAGATCTTCTTTCAATGTCTGCACACAAGCTATACGGACCCAAGGGGGTTGGAGCCCTCTATATCAGACAGGGGACAAGAATTGACCCCTTGATAGCAGGTGGAGCTCAGGAAAGGAACAAGAGGGCTGGAACTGAAAACATAGCAGGAATCGTAGGTACCGGCAAGGCCGTTGAGCTTGCCTATGACAATCTGGAGGAAAACAACAGGAAGCTTATCGCATTGAGGGAAAGACTGATAAAGGGAATCCAGGACAAAATACCCCATGTAAGGCTCAATGGTCATCCTGAAAAGAGACTGCCGGGGAATGTTAACTTCTGCTTCCAGTTCATTGAAGGGGAAGCGCTTCTATTAAGTCTTGACATGGTAGGGGTGGCTGGATCAAGCGGTTCTGCATGCACATCAGGCTCACTTGACCCATCACACGTACTTCTTTCAATTGGTCTTCCGCATGAAATCGCTCACGGTTCGCTGAGATTGTCCTTGGGCCTAGCCAATACCGAGGAAGAGGTTGATTATGTTGTGGACCAGCTGACAGGGATAGTTGACAGGCTTAGAATGATGTCACCGTTATATGATAAAATTCAGGGGGGAATATAAATGTATTCAGAAAAGGTAATGGAGCACTTCACCCAACCACGTAATGTTGGTGAGATAGAGAATGCCGACGGAGTAGGTGAAGTTGGTAATGCAAAATGTGGGGACATCATGAGGATGTACCTTAAGATAGATGGAGATGTGATAACCGATGTGAAATTCAAGACCTTTGGCTGTGGATCCGCAATAGCATCCTCCAGCATGGCAACGGAATTGATCAAGGGTAAAACTCTGAAGGAAGCAATGGAATTGACAAACAAGGCAGTGGCTGATGCTCTGGATGGTCTTCCACCAGTTAAGATGCACTGTAGTGTGTTGGCTGAACAGGCCATAAAATCAGCACTTGTTGATTATTCGAAGAAATCAGGGGTAAAAATTGAAGGACTGGAGGATGTTGACTTTGATGATGAACATCTCCATGACCTTCCTGAAAACGAGGAAGAATAATTATTGACCTATAAAGACTTTGGTTAGAGATGGCGTAGAAACATCCAGCCATGGTCTTTATCTATTCAGGGGTGATTAAATGTCAATCAATACGCCGCCTTCTCTTTTCGTGAATCTGGTATGGATCCTGTCAGCATTATTGTTGGCTCTGGTTATCTATTACCTGATCAACATTGGAAACAGGTATGTTCCAAACAAAAAAGTCATCAGATACAATACACGGCTGATACTGTGGGTAATAATAACCCTTTTCGGTATCTATTTTGTTACGATTGTTTTCAGACGGTACACACTGGTGGCAGACACCTTCTATACCATAATCATATCTATGATTCTGGCATATTTTCTGAACCCCCTTGTGAACTTCTTTGAGAGGAAGGGACTGAAGAGGATATTTGCAACAATGACAGTCTACCTTATGATCCTTGCAGTGATTTCCATACTTTCCGTCTCAGTTCTGCCGAGAACCGGCCAGGAAATCAAAAGACTGGTGACAAACTTTCCAGGCTATGTAAATACCATTTCCCTATGGATAACCAATCTTTATTCCGGTTATTCGGATAACCTCATTGAAATGCCTGAGCTGCTCAAGAGCATAGAGGATGTGGTTTCCCAAAATCTTGAGAGAATCCAGTCGGGAATAGCCAATGGCATTGAAAGGTTTGTCATTAGCATGATAGGTCTCTTTACAAGAATCATCAGCTGGATACTTACACCCATACTTACCTTCTATTTCCTGGTTGATAAGGAGCACTTCATAGAAAAGTTCAGAAGGGTTATACCAAAAAAGCACAAGGAAGAGATTCTGGAGCTGCTTAGGGAAATAGACACGGCAATGTCCCAATTCATCAGGGGAAGACTTCTGATGGCTGTGATGGTTGGAATTGCCACAACGATTTTCCTCTTCCTTATGGGAATTGAATTTGCAATTGTGATTGGCTTTATTACAGGACTTGCTGATATTGTCCCATACATCGGACCCTTCCTTGGATTCCTGCCGGCTGTAATATTTGCATTCATATCCAGTCCAATCAAGGCAGTCTGGGTTGGAGTCTTCTTCATACTGATACAGTGGGCAGAGAACAACATACTTGGACCCAAGGTGCTGGGAAAGACAACCGGGATGCACCCCCTTACAATCCTGCTTGCAATCATCGTGGGCGGAACAATATTTGGGGTTATGGGCATGATACTTTCCGTTCCGGCGGTTAGCGTATCAATAATACTTTTCAACTACTTCAAGAAAAGGCTGGCCCAGAGATATCCAATTGAAGGAGAGGAGACCAAGTCATTGTAAATTGACAAATAAAGGGCTTTACTTTAAAATAATATAGATAGGACTTACCTCCCTTTAAAGGGAGGATTTTTCTAATAAAAAGGGACGAGGTGTATGTATGAGAAAATTAGGACTTCACGAAATAAGAAAGGAATATCTTGAATTCTTCAAGGAAAAGGACCATCTGGTTGCACCCAGCTTTTCATTGGTTCCCAAGAATGACAAATCCCTATTGCTGATCGGAGCCGGGATGGCACCTTTAAAGCCCTACTTTACTGGAGATGCGGTTCCACCACACAACAGAATGGTAACCTGTCAGAAGTGTATCAGAACAGGTGATATAGAGAACGTTGGAAGGACGGCAAGACATGCCACATTCTTTGAAATGCTCGGTAACTTCTCATTTGGGGATTATTTCAAGAAGGAGGCCGTTGCATGGGCATGGGAATTCCTTACAGAGAGACTTGAAATAGACCCGGAGGACCTTTGGGTAAGCGTCTACTACGAGGACGACGAAGCCTATGACATTTGGAAAAATGATATTGGTGTTCCGGAGGAAAAGATTGTTAGACTAGGTAAGGAGGACAATTTCTGGGAGCTTGAGGTTGGACCTTCAGGCCCCTGTTCGGAGATCTATATAGATAGAGGAGAGTCCTACGGCTGCGGAGAAGACGACTGCAAGCCAGGCTGTGACTGCGACAGGTTCCTGGAGGTGTGGAACCTTGTATTCACTCAGTTTGACAAGGACGAGAAGGGAGTATACCATCCCCTTTCAAATCCCAACATTGATACTGGAATGGGACTTGAGAGGATTGCGGCAATAATGGAGGATGTAAACACAATCTTTGATATTGGAGCCATAAATGACATACTCAGAAAGGCAGAAGAGATCAGCGGATACAAATACGGTACAGATGAGGCCAAGGATGTTTCCGTTCGATTGATCACTGACCACACAAGGGCAATGACCTTCCTTGTCAGCGACGGTGTAATACCAGGAAACGAAGGCAGAGGCTATGTCCTAAGAAGGCTAATCAGAAGGGCAGCAAGACATGGCAAGCTTCTGGGAATCGAGGAGGGCTTCCTTCACAAAATGGCAGGTGTGGTAATAGACTCCTGGCAGGTTGAGTACAAAGACCTGAAGGAAAATGAAGCGCAGATAAAGAAGATAATCAAGGCCGAGGAAGAGAAATTCCAGGAGACAATAAATGCCGGGCTTTCAATCCTTGAGGACTATATAAAAGATATGAAGGCCTCCAAGAAAGAGGTATTCAGTGGGGAAAGAGCCTTCAAGCTCTACGATACCTACGGCTTCCCTCTGGAGCTTACTGAGGAGATCCTTGTTGAAAGAGGAATCGAGCTTAACAAGGAAGAATTCAAGGTTCACATGGAGGAGCAGAGACAGAGGGCAAGAAGCGCCAGAAGCGAAACTGACGGTGGATGGGGCGGTAACGATGACGAGCTGACAAAGGGTATCAGGTCAGCCTTTAGGGGCTACCTGCAGACATCCCTTAAGAGCAAGCCACTACTTCTAATAAAGGAAGGTGAAAGGGTAAGCCTACTCAGCGATGGTGAACAGGGTCATGTGATTCTCCAAGAGACACCATTCTACGGGGAACAGGGTGGTCAGGTAGGAGACAAGGGAACCCTCACCTGGGAAGGCGGCAAGGCAAGTGTTCTGGATACCAAGCTTAGCCAGGATGGAGCACCCATTCATCTGGTTGAGGTACTGGAGGGTCAGCTCAAGGAAGAGACTGAGCTCCTTGCACAGGTGGATGACGACCTTAGGGATTCAACAAGAAGGAACCACTCAGCAACCCACCTTCTCCACAAGGCACTTAAGGAAGTCCTCGGAAACCACGTAAACCAGGCTGGTTCATTGGTAATGCCAAACAGGATGAGATTTGACTTCACTCATTTTGAAGGAATCGGCAAGGATGACCTTAAGAGAATAGAGGAGCTGGTCAACCATCAGATTCTTAAAGGTCTGCCTGTAATCACCAAGGAGCAGTCCCTCAAGGAAGCACAGGAAGAAGGAGTGACAGGACTTTTCGATGAGAAGTACGGCGAGACCGTAAGGGTTGTAAGCATGGGAGACTATTCACAGGAGCTGTGCGGAGGTACCCACGTTTCCAACACCGGTCAGATTGGACTCTTCAAGATTGTATCCGAGGCGGGTATCGCATCAGGAACAAGGAGAATCGAGGCCCTTACAGGGATAAATGTATATTACTACCTTAACCATATGGAGGATGAGCTGGATGAAGTTGCCTCACTTATAAAGGCAAACAGACAGAATCTCAAGGACCGTGCAAGAGGACTGATCGAGGAATCCAAGGACAAGGACAGGGAGATTGGAAGGCTTAAGGACAAGCTGTCGGCCAACATTGCGGATGAGATCCTAGCCCAGGCTCAGGATGTCAAGGGCGTCAAGCTTATTACACATATTTCATCAGACCTGGATATGAACGGCCTCAGAAACCTGGGTGACGAGCTTAAGTCCAGACTTGGCTCAGGTCTTGTTGTATTGGCCTCCACTGGAGGAGACAAGGTATCCCTTGTTGCAATGGCAACAAAGGATGTGACTGGAATGGGAGTTCATTCAGGAAACATCGTCAAGCAGGTTGCCCAGGCTACCGGTGGAAGCGGAGGAGGGAGACCTGAGATGGCTCAGGCTGGAGGCAAGGACAAGTCCAAACTGCCAGAGGCAATGGAATCTGTAAAGGAGATTCTTTCAGACCAGATAAAATAGCCATAAAAAAAGCTTCCAATGATGGAGACTTATGTTATAATAGATAAGAGGGGTGATAGTGTGGATGAGAAAATGAATGAAACCATGAAGTTTGAGGCAGCAAAGGAAACACCGGCGGAACCTCGTGAAATTCTATTCTCTGTATTTGATTCCCTGGAGGAAAAGGGATACAATCCCATAAATCAGATAATAGGGTATATACTATCAGGGGACCCTACCTATATTACAAGCCATAACAATGCAAGGTCGTTAATTAGAAAAATCGAGCGGGACGAGTTGTTGGAGGAAATACTTCGAGCATACTTAAAATGCACTAAAGATTAGATATAATGGATGGATGGCTGACACAGGCTATCCATCCTTATTTATGATATGATATGTAAAGGGAGCTGTAGGGAAAATGGAAATGACTAAATTGGGAAGGTCAGGGATAGAGGTATCCAGACTATGCTTTGGATCCCTTACAATGACACCCTTCCAGGCAAACCTGTCACAGGAGGAGGGAGCAGACCTAATAGAGTATGCCTTTGAAAAAGGGATAAATTTTCTCGATACAGCTGAGATATATGAAAACTATGGATACATCAAAAAGGCACTAAGGGGAATAAAGAGGGAAGACTACAGGATCTCCACAAAGACCTATGCCTATACGGAAAAACTGGCACAGGAAAGCCTTGAAAGGGCAATGAGAGAGATTGGTACGGACTATATCGATATTTTTCTTTTGCATGAGCAGGAAAGCACCCATACAATAAGGGGACATTACCCTGCAGTTGAGTATTTGCTAAAGGCCAAGGAAGCCGGCAAGATCGGGGCATTGGGAATTTCCACCCACAGAATAGCCGGAGCAAGGGCCCTAAGGGACTATCCTGAACTTGACATACTACACCCAATAGTGAACAAAAAAGGTATAGGAATTCATGATGGCAGTATTGAAGACATGCTTGCAGAGCTTGAATGCCTAAGTGGAATTGGAGTTGGAATCTATGGGATGAAGCCTCTTGGAGGCGGACACCTTATAAGGGATGCCAAGGAGGCACTGGGCTTTGTACTACAAAAGCCATATATCCATTCAATAGCAATAGGAATGCAGTCTAGGGATGAGGTTGATGCAAATATTCAGCTGGTCCATAATGGGTATATAGAAGAGGAAGTAGAGAATAAGTTGAACAGGACAAACAGAAGATTGATTGTGCAGGACTTTTGCCAGGGCTGCGGGAAATGCGTGGACAGATGTCAGCAGGGTGGAATAACCCTTGTTGATGGAATGGCAAGGCCTAATGATAAATGCATACTTTGCGGATATTGCGCAACAGTATGTCCGGAATTTTGCATAAAGGTGATATAATGGAGATAATATGGAACGAATACTAGGATTGGATGTAGGAACAAAGAGAATAGGCGTGGCAATAAGCGATCCCTTAGGCTTTACAGCCCAGGGAGTAAAGACCATAGAAAGAATCGGAATGAAAAAGGACATGGCAGCCATAGAAGATCTTCTTGTACAGTATCAGGTGAAGAAGGTCGTAGTGGGTATGCCCAAGAATATGAATGGAACCATCGGTCCCTCCGGGGAGATGGCACAAAAAATTGGAGAGAAAATCAGGAATAAGTTTGATATGGAAATTATCTATGTGGATGAGAGACTAAGCACGGTCTCTGCGGAAAGGGTCCTAATTCAGGGAGATGTCCGCAGGGAGGACAGGAAGAAGTACGTGGATAAAATAGCAGCTACATACATTCTGCAAACTTATCTTGATATGATATATAAAGGTTAAAGGAGGTAAATTATGACTGAAAGACATACGTTCTACGATGAACTTGGAAATGAGATTGAATTCGTGGTAAAGGCTAAATTCAGCATGGATGATACTGATTATGTGGCCCTGTTACCAGCGAATGAAATAGATGCCATGACATACATCCTGAGGATTGAAATGGATGATGAAGGAGATGAAATACTGGTAGGAATAGACGACCAGGAGCTTGAGGAAGCAAAGGACGTCTACGAGGAATTGGTTAGGGAAAACCTACAATAACAGGCGGGTGATGACTGTGGAAGCCATGATAAAGCAATTTATGGAAAAACTGCAAAGGGAAGGGTACAAGTACACAAACCAAAGGGAAGAGGTCCTGAGGATCCTACTTAGGAACAAGGACTCCCACATGAGCTGTGACGAGGTTCACGGCATTGTATCCAAGGAAAGGAAAGACGTGGGTATAGCCACAGTTTACAGAACCCTGCAGCTTTTTGAAAAGCTGGGAATAGTATATAGGATTAATTTTGACGATGGTGTGAGTCGTTATGAACTGAATTTCGGAACGGAGAACCATCACCATCATCATTTAATATGCACAAATTGCGGAAGCGTGACCGAAGTGAAGCTGGATCTGTTGGAATCCCTTGAGGATGAAATCGAAAAGGAAGAAGGGTTTACAATCCAGGATCACAACGTCAAGTTCTACGGAATATGCAAGGACTGCAAGAATAAAGAAAAGAACGCCAACAAGAAAAATAACGAGGAGTGATAAAGTGGCAAAACAGAACAAATTAAAAATAATCCCTTTAGGTGGATTAGGTGAAATCGGGAAGAATATCACCGTACACGAATACAAGGATTCCATAGTCATAGTGGACTGTGGAATGACCTTCCCAGAGGACGAAATGCTGGGTGTGGACGTTGTTATACCTGACATTTCCTACCTTATCAAGAACAAGGACAAAATAAAGGGACTTGTATTAACCCATGGTCATGAGGACCATATAGGGGCGATTCCTTATGTCCTGAAGAAGCTTGACATGCCCATTTACGGAACCAGAATGACATTGGGACTGTTGAGGAACAAGCTTAAGGAGCATAATCTCAAGAATGTTGACCTTAATGAGGTGGCACCGGGAGACAAGGTAAAGCTTGGACATTTCAATGTGGAATTCATAAGGACTACCCACAGTATTCCAGGTAGTGCTGCAATAGCATTGACCAGTCCCATTGGAACAGTGATCCAGACCGGAGACTTCAAGGTTGACTTCACCCCAATCAACGGTGAAACAACAGACCTCAACAGGTTTGCCGAGCTTGGCAACAAGGGAGTGCTGGCCCTCTTGTCAGACTCAACAAATGCAACAAGACCGGGCTATACAATGAGTGAACAGACGGTTGGAGAGACCTTCAGAGACCTTTTCTACAAGGCGGAGGGTAGAATTATCGTAGCTACCTTCGCATCAAACGTATTCAGGGTCCAGCAGGTAATAGACGCTGCTGAAATGAACGGCCGTAAGGTTGTGCTTTCCGGTAGGTCAATGATAAATGTGACAACAGTTGCATCAGACCTTGGATACCTTAGACACAACGAGGATACGATTATCGATATAAATGAAATGCACAAATACAGGAAGGACGAGCTGGTCCTTCTTATGACGGGATCACAGGGAGAGCCGATGAGTGCCCTTACAAGGGTAGCAGCCGGGGAGCACAGAAAGATTGAGCTGTACAATGACGATCTTGTAATCCTTTCTGCAACAGCGATTCCTGGAAATGAAAAGGCTGTTTCAAAGACCATCAACAGACTGGTAGAGAAGGATATCAATGTAATATACGAATCCCTTGCAGACATCCATGTTTCAGGACATGCCTGCCAGGAGGAGCTGAAGCTGATCCACAACCTGGTCAAGCCAAAGTTCTTCATACCGGTTCACGGAGAGCCCAAGCACCTTAAGATACATGCTGAGCTTAGCAAATCAATGGGAACTCCAGATGAGAACATCTTTGTCATGGACACGGGACAGACCCTTGAGTTCACCAAAAACACGGCTGCCATAGGACCAACAGTGCCATCAGGACATATTCTTGTGGATGGTCTTGGAGTTGGAGATGTAGGAAACATAGTCCTGAGGGACAGAAAGCATCTTTCAGAGGATGGACTTCTGGTTGTTGTAATAACCATGAACAAGAAGGAAGGAAAGGTTGCTGCAGGACCTGACATCGTATCAAGAGGCTTTGTATACGTCAGGGAATCCGAGGACCTTATGGATGAGGCCAAGAAGGTTGTGGCCAAGACCCTAAAGGTTTGCGAAAGCAAGAAGATAACAGACTGGTCGACAATAAAATCAAATGTAAGGGATGACCTTAGAAGCTTCCTTTACAGCACAATAAAAAGAAATCCAATGATACTGCCAATTATCATGGAGGTATAGAAAGGAAGATTTTCAATGGGCTTTAGACTAATGATGTATCTGGCGGTAATTCTGCTGGGTGCATTAATAGGGGCCAGGGTGAAAATCGGAGAGAAGCTAAGCGGAAGACTGGGCAGCATACAAACTGCCTGTCTTCTTTTATTGCTTATGGTCATGGGAATAAAGATTGGAATGGACAGTGAAGTTATCAGCTCCTTCTTTTCCATTGGCTACTCCGCTTTGGTAATCAGTGTTTTCACCGTAGGCTTCAGCATACTTGGAGTTAAACTTGTAAGTGGATATGTGACGGGAGGTAGAAAGTAATGACGGGGAAAATTTTGGGAGCAGTCGCAGCAGGAGTTGCCCTTGGATTCTTTCTATTGCCTGGATGGGTTCTTGACTATACCGACCTGATTATTGATATAGGACTTATGCTTCTTCTATTTTTTGTTGGTATAGATATTGGAATGAACCGATCGGTTTTCGGAAGAATCAGGAATATGGGCTTGAAGATTATCCTGTTACCATTTATGATTATTGTGGGGAGTATTTTAGGGGCAGCACTTGCAGGTGCGCTTCTTGGAATGCCCTTCAACGAATCGGGAGCAGTGGGAGCAGGACTTGGATGGTACACCCTATCATCAATACTTATGGCCAATTATTCCAATGAGCTTTCCACACTGGCATTCATAGCAAATGTGGTAAGGGAGATGATGGCCTTTATAATAATCCCCCTGGTTGCCAAAAAGATAGGCTTTCTGGGTGCAATCGCACCGGCTGGAGCCACAGCCATGGATACTGGATTGCCAATCATTTCAAGGGCGACTGATTCGGAAACTGCAATACTGGCCTTTATTACAGGTGCAATCTGTACCTTCTCGGTGCCGATCATTGTGCCCTTGATCTTGAATCTTTAGTAAAAGAGAGGAATGAAAACATGAAAATTCGTTATATCACAAAGGCAAGCCTTATAGCTGCAATCTACCTTGTGCTTATACTTATACAAGCCCTGCCCTTTCCAGTTGCAAACCTGACCTTCGGTCCGGTCCAGCTGAGGATTGCGGAGGGACTGACCCTGCTGCCACTTGTTGAACCGGCAGCAGTTCCGGGACTTTTCATAGGAGTGCTGCTGGCAAACTTTCTGCTGGCACCCTATTCAGGCTTTGGTCTTGTGGATATCATAGGAGGATCCCTGGTTACCCTTCTTGCTGCCTACCTTACATCAAAGGCCAAGAACAAGTATGTGGGGATGGTACCTCCAATTCTTCTGAACGGTATAATAGTATCAATCTGGGTGTCCTATTTCACAAAGATACCATACATCTACACTGCCCTGGGAATAACTGCGGGACAGTTTGTTTCAGTTGTGGTATTCGGCAGCGTGATCCTTTACGTATATGAAAAGGCCTCAAAATACAGGGAATGGTAGAAGGTGACCAGATGAGCAGTGTAAATGAGGACTATATAACAAGCTACATCAGGGATATAACCCCTGAAAGGACCGAGCAGCTAAAAATCCTGGAGGACTATGCCAGGGAAAACAATGTTCCAATCATTGAGCCTGAGGTTGGCCAGCTAATAAAGGTTCTGCTGAAGCTCCACAAGCCTAGGGAGATCCTTGAGGTTGGTACAGCCATCGGCTATTCGGCACTACTGATGGCCGAGAGCCTTGAGGGTGACTGGTCCATTACAACCATGGAGAGAAATCCCCAAATGATAGCAAGGGCCAGGGAGAACTTCATGGAGTCAGGCCTTGAGGATAGGATAAGGATAATCGAGGGGGATGCCAGGGAGACCTTTCCCCATCTCACAAAGGAATATGACTTCATTTTTCTTGATGCAGCCAAGGGCCAGTACATGGAATTTTTGGGTTATGCAAAGAACCTTCTAAGGCCAGGTGGCCTTATAGTATCGGACAATGTCCTCTACAAGGGAATGGTGGCATCAGATGACCTGGTTGTACGGAGAAAAAGGACGATAGTAAACAGACTCAGGGAGTTTCTTGAGTATATCAACAATATGCAAGGGTACACATCAAGCGTTCTTCCCCTGGGAGACGGGGTTGCCCTTACCTATAAGGAGGAGAACCTGATTTGAGGAATATAGAGCTTCTGGCACCGGCAGGTGACCTGGAGAAACTGAAAATGGCAATAATATACGGAGCAGATGCGGTATATCTTGGAGGAGAGGCCTTTGGCATGAGAAAGGCATCCAAGAACTTCACCCTCGGGGATATTGAAGAGGGAGTCCGCTTTGCCCATGAAAGAGAAAAAAAGGTATATGTAACCCTTAATATAGTACCACATGACAAGGATATGGAGGGTATAGAGGAATACGCCCTGGAGCTGGAAAGGATTGGCGTGGATGCATTTATAGTATCAGACCCTGGAATGTTCACTGTCATCAGGAGGACAACTCCTGACATGGAGATCCATATAAGCACCCAGGCAAGCGTCACCAACTATGAGACAATAATGTTCTGGTACAATCTTGGAGTGAGAAGGATTGTCCTTGCAAGGGAGCTATCCTTTGAGGAGATAGAAGGCATCACCAGGAGGCTTCCCGAGGATTTGGACATTGAGGCCTTTGTCCACGGTGCAATGTGCATGAGCTACTCCGGAAGGTGCCTGATTTCAAACTACATGACCGGAAGGGATGCCAACATGGGTGACTGCGCCCAACCCTGCAGATACAAATATCATGTGGTTGAGGAGAAGAGACCCGGTGAGTACTTCCCCATAGAGGAGCATGAGGAGGGGACCTTCCTTTTCAATTCCAAGGACCTTTGCATGATAGAACACCTACCACAGGTCATCGATTCAGGAATAATGAGCCTGAAGATTGAGGGGAGGGTCAAGTCCTCCTATTATGTGGCAACTGTTATCAGGTCCTACAGGATGGCACTTGATGCCTATCTGAAAGATCCAGAGAACTACGAATACAACCCGGCATGGCTGGATGAGATAAGAAAGGTTAGCCACAGGGACTTCACAACAGGGTTTTTCTTCAAGAAGCCTGGAACTGAGGACCATGTCTACACCCACAGCTCATATATAAGAGGCTATGACTTTGTTGGTATGGTTCTTGACTATGACAGGGAAACAGGTCTTGCCACTATAGAGCAGAGGAACAGGATGTTTGTAGGGGATGAAATTGAAATTTTCGGTCCTGGCAAGGAATATTTTGTTCAAAAAATTGAGAAGATGTGGGATAATGAAGGAAATGAAATTGATGTTGCACCCCATCCTCAGCAGATAATCAAGCTCAGGACTGACCAGGAGGTTCAGAGGTTTGACCTCCTTAGAAAAGGTAAAGAGGAGGAATAACCATGGACAGGCCCATTCTCATTGGAATAGCAGGAGGAACAGGCTCCGGAAAATCAACCGTAACAAGGGAGATATTCAAGCAGATAACAGATAAAAATGTTGCCATCATCGAGCAGGACTCCTATTACAAGGATCAGAGCGAGCTAAGCTACGAACAAAGGGTCCTAACAAATTACGACCATCCCTTTGCCTTTGACAATAAACTACTCAAGGAGCATCTGGAAATGCTTCTTAAGGGTGAGTCAATTGAGAAGCCCAGCTATGACTTTGAAAACCATAATAGAAAAAAAGAGACAGAAACGGTGGAACCAAGGGACATAATCATCCTTGAGGGGATACTTATCCTCTATGATGAGGACCTTAGGGACCTTTTGGACATAAAGATATTCGTGGATACCGACTCGGATGTGAGGGTTATAAGAAGGATCCTCAGGGACATAAAGGAAAGGGGAAGGACTCTGGACTCTGTTATCATGCAGTACATGAACACGGTCAGACCCGCTCATCTCCAATTTGTTGAGCCCTCAAAGAGATATGCGGACATAATCATTCCGGAGGGTGGCTACAACAAGGTGGCAATAGACATAATAATAACAAAAATTAATGACATTATTAACAAAAAGCAATAATTGTCTTAGGAATCATAAAACTCCCGACAAATTTTTAAATTTAAAAATTTGTCGGGAGTTTTTATTTTTTTGTAATCATTATGTAAACAAAAGTTTTATTTGGGGTATAATGTGATTGTTGCAATATCTACATTTTATTCAAATGGCAGAAAAAAGCCAATGTAATTTACAGAAATTTAAGAATAATATGTCATAAATCGTGTCAAAGGGCCATAAAACTGAAATAAAATGTTGATTATATGGCTCTAACATAGTAAAATAAATATCAACAGACGTTACAGGACATAATATGTAATTGGATTTTAATCAGAAATCTGAAATGAGGAGTTCAAGATGCAGAAATCCACATTGAAAATTGGGGAATTGCTGCTTTATGCAGGGAAAATAAATTCAGAGCAATTGAAGGAAGGACTCAAGGCCCAGGAAGGTACAAGCAAGAAGCTGGGGGAAGTCCTTGTTGAGCTTGGGCACGTTACCCAGGATGACATTGTGGAGGTTCTTGAATTCCAGCTTGGATTTCCAAGAATAGACCTTAACAAGTATGAGATCAACCAATCCGTGGTTAACCTGTTGCCGGAAAGCATTGTAAGGAAATACAAGCTAATACCCATAGACAAGAGGGAAGACAAGCTCATAGTTGCCATGGTTGACCCACTTAACTTCTTTGCGGTTGACGACATCAAGCTCTATACAAAGATGGAGCTGGAATCCGTCCTTTCAACACCTGAGGACATAATAAAGCTTATTGACAGACACTACACCGGCTCAAGCACAAAGAAGGTGCTGGAGGAACTTACCGGTGAGGGAATGTTCGAC
>JANKMX010000047.1:15043-20871 GCA_024649995.1 Gudongella sp.
GACCAGGAGGAGGTAGAGGATGCAGAGGTAACCTCGGCTCCCATAGTAAGGCTGATAAACTCGCTGTTTGACCAGGCCATAAGGTCAAAGGCGTCTGATATCCACATTGAGCCCTATGCCGAGGAGATAAGGGTAAGATTCAGGATTGATGGAGACCTTAGGGAGATTACGGCTCTGCCCAGGTCCAACCTTTCAGCCATAGTCACAAGAATAAAGATAATCGGGAAAATGAACATAGCGGAAAAGAGGGTTCCCCAGGATGGCCGTGTGGAGACAAAGATCAACGATCGGGAGATCGACATGCGTATATCCACCCTTCCAACGGTCTATGGAGAGAAGATAGTAATACGTCTTCTGGACAAGACCAGCTTCAACTTCACCAAGGAAGGTCTTGGACTCAGTGAACATAATCTTAACATTTTCAACAACATTTTGAAATCACCTTATGGAATGCTCCTTGTAACAGGACCCACGGGAAGCGGAAAGACCACCACCCTGTACACAGTCCTGAGGGAGCTGAACCAGATTGAGAAAAATATAATCACAGTTGAGGATCCTGTGGAGTACAGACTGGGTGGAATAAACCAGGTACAGGTAAATGTAAAGTCAGGTCTGACCTTTGCATCCGGACTCAGGTCCATCCTTAGGCAGGACCCGGATATAGTAATGGTTGGAGAGATACGTGACGGGGAGACGGCCCAGATTGCAGTAAGGGCTGCCATTACGGGACACCTTGTACTTTCAACCCTCCACACCAATGATTCACCATCAACAATTGCAAGACTTATTGACATGGGCATCGAGCCCTACATCGTATCATCAGCAGTGGTTGGAATAGTATCACAGAGACTGGTGAAGACCCTTTGCGAAAAGTGCAAGGAACCCTACGAGGCTGACTATTCCGAGAAGAAGATGCTGGGATATGACGAAAACCAGACTCTAGTGCTCCATAAGCCTGTTGGCTGCAATGCCTGCAACGCAGGGTATGCAGGGCGTGCTGCAGTACATGAGATAATGCCTGTTAATGAAGAAATCCGTAAGCTAATAGATTCGGGGGCAACCACTGACAAGATCAGGGATGAGGCATTGAGACAGGGAATGACAACACTCTTCCAGTCAGCCCTGGCCTTGGCGGAACAGGGAAAGACAAGCTTTGAGGAAGTTATGAGGGTTGGCTATACCCTTGGATAGGAGGTGGTATTGATGCATATAGGAGAAATTGTCAACGAGGGTACAAACAGGAAGGCATCTGATATACACATTACTGTGGGATTACCACCCATGTTCAGGATTAACGGAGAGCTTGTGCCCTTTGGTGAGGGAAAGCTTTCCCAGGACGACACAAGGAATCTCATCAGGCAGACCATGAAGGAAAATCAGTTTGAGATCTTCATGGAAAAGGGAGAGTATGACTTTTCATATTCAAGTCCCGGAAGGGGAAGATACAGGGTAAATGCCTACACCCAAAGGGGAAGCCTTGGAATGGCCCTGAGGATAATACCATTGGAGATACCCACAATGCAGCAGCTTGGTTTACCATCGGTTTTGTCAGATCTTGCCAGACTTCCAAGAGGGCTGATACTTGTTACAGGACCAACGGGAAGCGGTAAGTCCACAACACTAGCAACAATGATTGACCAGATAAACAAGGAGAGAAAGGCCCACATATTGACCCTTGAGGATCCAATAGAGTACCTTCACAGCCATAAGATGGCAATTGTAAACCAGAGGGAGATAGGCTCCGATTCCCAAAGCTTCGGTAATGCCCTCAGAGGAGCCCTGAGACAGGATCCTGATGTAATCCTTGTGGGAGAGATGAGGGACCTTGATACAATATCAATTGCCATAACCGCTGCTGAGACCGGTCACCTTGTACTTTCAACCCTGCACACTCTGGGAGCGGCAAAGACCATAGACAGGATAATAGACGTGTTCCCTCCCCATCAGCAGCAGCAGGTAAGGGTTCAGCTATCCTCAGTAATACAAGCAGTTATATCCCAGCAGCTGCTTCCAAGGGCAGACGGAAAGGGAAGGGTTGCAGCCCACGAGATAATGGTTGCCACTCCGGCAATAAGAAACCTTATAAGAGAGGAAAAGATTCACCAGATAAACACATCGATCCAGACAGGTGGTAAGCACAGGATGCAGACCATGGACTCTTCCCTGGTAGACCTTTACAATAGGGGACTGATCCGTAAGGAAATTGCATTGACCCAGGCTATTGACCACGAGGAGATCAAAAAATATATTGTGTAGGTGAGGCCAATGAAATACAAATACAAGGCCATGACCAGAAGTGGTCAGGCAATAGAAGGTTTATTTGATGCAGACTCAGAGGCTGAGGTTGTAGCCATGATCAAGGGCAACAATTACCTTCCCGTCAAGGTTGAAAGGGATGTTGGCTCTGAGGCGCAGCTAGAGATGTTTTCCAAGAAGGTCAAGAAAAAGGACCTGGCCATATTCTGCCGGCAGTTCTTCACCATGATTGACGCAGGCCTTGGAATTGTCAAGTGTCTTGACATCCTGGAGCTGCAGACCGAGAACAAGACCCTCAAAAAGGCAGTGGGAACGGTTCAGGAGGATGTTCAGAAGGGTCTGACCCTTTCAGAGGGCATGGAGAAGCATCCTAGGATATTCCCATCAATACTTGTTTCCATGGTTGAGGCCGGTGAGGTCAGCGGTAACCTGGATGCGATCCTTGAAAGGATGGCAGTCCACTTTGAAAAGGAAAACAAGATTGAGAACAAGGTAAAGAGTGCAATGATATATCCTGCAGCCTTGATGTTTGTAAGTATAGCAGTTGTAATCTTTATGCTGACCTTTGTAATGCCAACCTTTGTGGGGATGTTCACGGGAAGTGATGTACCATTACCGGGGCCGACGAAAGCACTTTTGGCCATATCAGACTCCTTGAGGAACTTCTGGTACATATATCTTGCAGGGATAGGGCTACTAGTATTTGGAACCAGTTCCTACATTAGAACAACGGATGGCAGAAGGAATTTTGACAACTTGAAACTGAGGCTTCCAGTAATTAAAGGAACTTCAGCCAAGGTGGTTACATCAAGATTCACAAGGACTCTATCAACCCTGATGGATTCAGGAATTCCCTTGATAAAGTCAATGGAGGTTGTGTCCAGAGTTGTAAACAACAAGGTTGTGGAAGAGAGGCTATTGGACAGCATTGAGCAGATCAGAAAAGGGGTTCCACTTTCAAGGTCAGTCAAGGATGTGGGAGTATTTCCCCCAATGGTTGACTCAATGATAAAGATTGGGGAGGAATCCGGATCTCTGGATGATATACTTCTAAAGACGGCAGACTTCTACGACGAAGAGGTGGAGGTTGCATTGACCAAGCTGACAACCTTGCTTGAACCCATTATGATAGTTGGTATGGCGATAGTTATTGGATTTATAGTTATAGCAATGTATCTGCCAATGTTTGATATGATGAATACTATTTAAAATTCACAATTTACAATGCACAATTCACAATTGAAAAGCAAAAGAAATGTTTAAATAATAATGATAACTGGGTAATAAGTTAAGGTGTTGTCATCCTGAACGAATGTGAAGGATCTTAGACCTGTAAGAAAGACCCTGATAATTGTGAAATGTGCATTGTGATCTGTGAATTGTATTTTCTCGGCTTTAATAAAATTTATATATATTTAAAGCATGGTAAGTGTGGGGAAAGTAAAACTAAAAAAACAAGAGGAGGAATTAAAATGATTCAATGGTTTAACAAGAAAATGAACAAGAAGAGAAAAGGATTTACATTGATTGAGTTGGTAGTTGTAATAGCGATTTTGGGATTATTAGCAGCATTAGCGATTCCTAGGTTTGGAAATGTAAGAGACGATGCTGAAAAAGCTACATTAGTTGCAGATGCTAGATCTGTATACACTTCTGTAATGATGTATTATGCTGAAAATGGATCATATCCAACCGCTGAAACTGATTTAGGTCCTAATTATCTAGATGTTAATTCACTAGGGATCACTGGTTGGACTTGGAGTCAGACATCTCCAGACTTAGTAGAGGTGAATAATGCAAACTGGAAAGTCATGATAACAGAGAATGGTGTGGATCAAACTACAGTTGCTGAATACACTGCGCCTTAAATTAGACAAGGGGACAGGAAGAGATCACTGAAAAAGGCTACTCTTTAAACCAAGATTAAGCCAGTTTTTACTTTTTTAGTTTGTTTGGACATACTTCCTACAAGACAAGGGGATAGGAGTAGTGTCCCAAGTAATATAAGAACTTAAGCTGTGGCCAAGGGGCAACTCTTGTTACCGCAGCTTTTTTGTCACAAAAATACATAAAGGATTAGGATCATTTGATTTTGAGCCTTTTGCTTAAATATGGTGCTTTGGATGTTTGGAGTTGTGGTATAATGAGATACTAACCTAGTCTCATTCAGCCAAGCTGGAAATAAAGAAAAGGTTCAAGCCCAGGTGAATCAGTTGATTGAATTGAAGGAAGAGTATCCGATTTTAGAGGAGTATTTTAAGTAGGTCATTGTGGGTACTCTATGAAGAAAGGACAATAGGATTAATGCTTGATAAAAAAGCCAAAGAAGAATTAAGAAAGAAAGCCTTCTTCAGAAAAGTGAAAAGAGAGAAGAGGATTGTTGCAATTTTTGTTATTCTATCTTTTGCTCTATTGATTTGGGTTTTAAGTTTTATTTTTAAGCAAGCGATTAGTGATGGTGAACACAATCTCTCAAATATAATATCTTTGGGCGCAATAATAGCAACATTCGGAGCAGCATTACTTGCTGTAGCGCAAGTTATTGAAAGAGATAAATATGATAGAATTCTAAGAAATATTGATATTTATTATAAAGATATATCCAAAGAGAAACCCTGGAGAAGGTGGCAATTCTTAAATAGAACATCAAGATTAAGGATTTATAATAACAATGTTGTTGAAACAACTCTTCAGAATCCAGACGTGACATTCGATGTTGGAAGTCATGAAATAGAAGTTTATTTACCAACTGTACTTGAGGATTTCTATGATTTACCTGCTTTTGAATGTTACTTTGTAATGGCAAAGAATAAGAAATACTTTTTAACCAACGCAATAAAAACTAATATTGATTTAGATGGCCCATCTGGTTATATGGGATGGTGTTGCTTATATGATATCTGGAAAAGTGTTATGTTATTTAGACTCAGCAGATATATTACAAAAGCCGGGATATTGATTATTTTAAGTAGCATTATGTTCACGGTTTATTACATTTTGTTTTGATATCTTTGTCGGAGTAGAACTTACAAGACAAAGGGACAGGAACTCCAATAAGACAAGGGGACGGGGATATCGTCTCGCAGAATTGTCTCATTAGTAAATTGAGACATATTAGACTAGAACCAACAAGGAGGCTTAGGATAATTAGATTCTGAGCATTTGATGTTATTGTGGGGCTTTGTAAATTTGGTATCGTGGTATAAGAATCACTGTAAGAATCACTGGGGACGGTTCCTAATGATTTTCAAAGGATGCAAGACAAGGAGACGGGAACTATGTTTGATATGGCAGGTTGGCAGGGTATACATTAAACAAGATATAGTTTAAGAGGAATTGACCAGCAGTTATAGATGGACGCCTATACTGCTGGGATCCAGTGGCGTAACCGGCTTTTATGGCCGGTTATTTTAGTGGAGTGATTTATATGAAAAAGGAGAGAAAAAGACTATTGTTCTGGCATTTGTTTGGAATTGGAGCATTCAATATTGCCGATTATATTCTGACCTTGGACTTTCTAGAGAAGGGTTTTATGAGTATTCCGGTCAAGATTGTACCACCAGTCCGGTGAC
>JANKMX010000048.1 GCA_024649995.1 Gudongella sp.
TTTGCATGTACTTTTAAGATATAGCTATGTTCTTCTTCGTACCTTTAAAGCCTTAATCATAGTTCACTTCATCCAACCACCCCACTAAAGTTATCTGGTCTTAAAAAAGACCGAACAAATTCTGTCGCGGTCGGTTACGTCACTGGCTCCCTATTAAGAAGACGTCCAAATAATCTTAATAGATCGAGGCCCCCAAATAAATAGTATTATTACTTGATATTATAATACCCCGCTTCAATGGCTGTAAACGGGGTTTGAGTTTTAAATGGATTTTATTTCAATTTTATTTCAGTTTTATGAAAATTTTATTCAATTTGATGGTTTACAGATTTATTAACCTCAATCTGATTCATTTTGTTGGCAAGAAGGCTTCTGGCAATGACAGTGCCAAGTACAATAACTCCTCCTATCATGGATACTGGACCAGGCCTTTCCCCAACAATTAAAAACACCCAAATTGGGTTTAAGATTGGCTCTAGGAACATTATCAGGATTGATTCAAGGGCTGTAAGGTGCTTTACAGCCAGGGAATAGAATATATAGGCTATTCCCACCTGGAAGGTTCCCAGAACAAAGAGTCCAACCAGATCTCCTGTTGTGTAAGAAAGACCAATCAGAAAAGGTATTCCAACCACAGCAGTTATAATATGCCCAAGGAGTGTTGTCTCCACTGGCTTTTCATCCTTTTGAAATCTTAGTGAAATGGTAACTCCAGCAAGGGCAACCCCGCTTCCGATTGCAACCATATTTCCTACCCAGTTTCCTCCTGAGACATCATCCAGGAAGAAAAGTACCATTCCGACTGCTACTGAGAAAATGGCCACAATATCATACCAACGGATCCTTTCCTTGAGAATCCACACACTCAATATTGCTACCCAGATTGGTGCCGTAAACTGAAGGATTATTGCATTTGCTGCCGTAGTCAGCTTGTTTGCAACGACAAATGCCGTAATCATTGTGGAATAGCAAAGGGCTCCTGAAACCTGGGCCTTTGAAAAGGTAAACTTTGGTTTTCTCACATACAGCCATACAACCGCTGCCGAGAATATTGCCCTGCCTCCTGCTATGGTCATTGGCGGCAGGTCGATAAATTTTATTATTATTCCACCTGTGCTAAGAAGTGTAGCCGCTATTACGATATATAGAATTGCCTTCAGTCTGTCCCTGTTCATCAGTCTACCGCCTTTATTTTTTCATGCCTACAATTACAAAGAACTCCTCTATACCTTCAATAAGATCATCAACATTACCAACATTCCTTGAAATTGTTTCAATTGGACACATTCCATCCTTATCCCTGTTAAGGATATGGGTAACCCTGTTTTTATACTGCAGACATATTCCACTTTCCTCAAAAATCTCTACAGCAGGCTCCGAAATAAGGTCCGTGTAGATTCCAGAAATTCCTCCCTGTGCAAGTAGCATTGCAGCTGCCTTACCTGTGATCCTGTCTGCCACAAAGGCTTCCTTTAGACCTTCAAAGTCCTTAACATATACGTCATAAACCGGCTTGATTCCCCTGTCTGTTGATTGTGCTATTACTTGTCCATCCTTATATACAACCATTTTAAGGTCATTGTTCTCCATGTGTTCTTTTGCTATCTTGATTCCTTCCAACTTTTCATCTCCTCCATTATGTTCTTCATATATTCTACATCAATAGGATTAAATATGGAACTGTTTTCCCTATATACTTTACTATTTCCATCCAATTCCTATATAATATGATATTATGTAGATCAAAGAATATCCGAAAGATGAGGTAGATTATGTATCCTGATATATTATACAGTGAACTGGAAGATAAACTAAAAACCGATGAATATGTTCTAATAGATGTACGGACTCCCGATGAGTATGCCCAGGAAACCATTCCAGGAGCAATAAATGTTCCCCTATTTTCAAATGAGGAAAGGGCCATTGTTGGAACAGCATACAAGCATAAATCTGTTGATGAAGCCAAGATGATCGGCGTTGAGGCAGTTGCTAAAAGGCTTCCTGAAATGTTCAAAACACTACTGGAGATCAACAAGAAGCACAAGCATCTTGTGTTTTTCTGTGCAAGAGGAGGCTTCAGAAGCGGGAGCGTTGTTGCATTCCTACAGAGCCTTCATATAAGTGCATTAAAGCTCCAGGGTGGCTACAAGGCCTACAGGGCTTATGTGAATGAAAGACTTCCTGAGGTTGCTAAGGATATTGAGCTGATTGTGCTTTACGGAAACACCGGAACAGGCAAGACCCAGGTTCTTGAAGCCCTTAAAAGAAAAGGTGCTGATGTTCTTGACCTTGAGGGCTGTGCAAACCACAGGGGATCAACCCTTGGTGCTGTTGGCCTTGGGGAGCCCAATACCCAGAAGATGTTTGAAGCGCTGCTTTATGAAGAGCTTAAGGATAGAAAGGGAAATCTTGTATTTACTGAGGGTGAAAGCAAAAGGATTGGCCGATCAGTAATTCCTGAGTATATCTTTGATAAGATCCGTGATGGAATCCATGTGGAGGTAACAGCTCCTATGGATATCCGGGTTGAGAATATTGTTGGCGACTATGTATATGAGACCGACCATGAGCTGATTGAGGCTCTAAACCACCTACGAAAGCGACTTGGAAATGAAAGGATTGACCACTACATCCAGCTGGTTAAGGAAGACGATTATAGGACTGTTGCCCGGGAGCTTATGATTGATTACTACGATCCAATGTATGAGCATAATCCCAAGAATTATGTGTTTAGGGTTGAGAATTTGGATCCGAAGAAGACTGCCAAAGTATTACTTGATAAATTTATCAAGTAGGACTTTGGCAATGCACAATTCACAGATCACAATTCACAATTTATCTCTGTAAAGCTCTAGGGTCCAGGATACTTCACTTTCGTTCAGCATGACAATTGGTTGGAGACCGAAAGGTGCTTTGGCAAGCAGTTCATATGAAAGAACGACTTTAAAATCCAGCGAGGATTTCGGAGTGTTTTGATTCCTCCAAGCGAAGCGGCATAGGAATCAACGGAGAAAACGAGCGCGTGATTTTAATCGGACTTGAATCCAGAACTGCGGGCAAACGCCTGAGGGGGAGAGAAATACAATTCTCAATTCTCAATGCATGATTCACAATTGTTTGGGTCGAGCTTTGGGTTCCAAGATCCTTCGTTTCACTCAGGAGGACAATTATTAAAATCACCACAGATTGGCAAGGAAGGTCATGATGATGGAGCGAACATATGGAAAGATCAGCAAGAGTTATCACTCGAAGTAGGCAAATTGTTCTGGATTGGGTGATTCTAATTAAGCCAATGGAGATGATATGATATCATCTCCATTGATTTTTACTAAATTTTATTTGTTAACATGTTATTTTTTATTTGATTACAAGACTGAGGATTGTTATCCTACTTTATCTAAGATAAGGGTAGGAAATGCCTCCATCTATATCCCATACCGTATCAAAATCCCAACCAACGAAATTTGTTTGATCTGTCATTTGTGATGATGTATAGCCTATACCACCTGCTGAAGCGGTCATTCCTGAAGTTTCTGTGTTCCAGTAGCAACTGCTAATTGTACCTATCGAGTTATAACCTACTAAACCTCCCCATCGGAATGTTCCGTTTACTACTCCGGTTGAATAACAGTTGGATAAAGTACTCGAACTATTATAGTAGCCATTTATTCCTGTTAATCCTCCAACATACTGATCTCCGAAAACATCACCATAAGCATATGAATTGCTAATAGTAGCGTCATTCATTCCAACCAAGCCACCAACAAAGTTATCAGCTCCTGTTACAGATCCTAAAGCGAATGATTTGTCAATAGTACCACTATTATAGCCACTTAGCCCACCAACATATCCACCACCAGAAGCATTTCCAGTGGAGTAACTACTACTTATAGTACCTTGACTTTCTCCTACAAGGCCTCCTGCATAATTAGTAGTACCGGTTACGGTTGCATCTGAGAAAGAGTCGCGAATTTCACCGCTACCCCGATTAAGTCCAACTATTCCACCCACACTGCCTATACCTTGAACAATACCGCTTCCTGTGCAGCTTTCGATGATGGCTGCTTCATTGTCACCTACTATTATTCCCAATCGACTTCCCTGAGTTGGTGTTTTATTCGATATTGTACAAGATCCTGAGGATGATTTAATTTCTCCACCCCTTGCCCAGCCGGCGATGCCTCCAACACTCATTATTCCCTCAATTGTTCCGGATACAGAACACGCTTCAATGGTTCCATAACTGACTCCTACGATACCACCTATAAATTCACTCCCATCAATGCTTACGTCAATTAGATTCAAGTCATGAATAAATGAAGTTTCTGAAGTTGTCCCAAAAAGTCCTATTCTACTATCCGAACCTGAAATCGTGAGGTTTGTTATATTTCCATTGTCTCCATCATATGATCCAGTAAAAGGTGTTGATAATGATCCTATTGGTTCCCATCCCTTACCGTCATAGTAGTAGTCTCCCCCACTTGTAACATACTCACTTAAGTCAATATCAGCAATCTGTATAAAATGGGCATCCAGATATTTTCTGACATTGTTAAGATGCTCTGCAGTTTCCACCTGATATGGGTCCGATACTGTTCCTGAACCTCCTGCAAATTCTCCCTCATGGTCGAAGCCTTGCCAATATAGTGCAGGATATCCATCATTGTCGGTTGGATTCATTGTCCAGACATCTGGGAAATCCCAACCTACATAGGTTGAAAGTGATTTTAACTCTGCAGTTGTTTTTGGCACGCCCTTTCCAGAGTTGTCAGATTGATTTGATGTTTCTGCGTCGTAATAGCTGTCATCAACAGTTGGGATAGTACCAACAGTTGCTTTGGAGCCAATAAGTCCGCCCTCGTATGAGCTGCCACTGACCTGCCCTGTCGAATAACAATTGGTCACTGAAGAGCCTATGCTTAGATAACCGGCTAAACCACCAATATAACTTCCTCCTGCTACTGTCCCAATAGCATAACAATCATATATGGCTGTGTTCTGGGCAGAGCCAACAATACCACCAATTGATTCCATGGTTCCTGTTACATCTCCAATCGAGTAGGAGTACCTTATCTCACCATATCCTGAGTAGCCAGCAAGACCACCAACATACTGACTTCCTGACGCATTGCTCTCTGCATATGATTCAGAAATTGTTCCATAGTTGTCTCCAACCAAGCCACCTATATAATAGACTCCGCTTGCTGAGCCTGTGGCATAGCTGTCTCTGATCAAGCTATTATATCCATTTATTCCAACCAGGCCTCCAATATACTCCTCATTTCCTGTAACGTCACCAGTTGCATAACTGCTGATGATAGAACCATCATAGTTTTCACCAACAAGTCCTCCGATTGTCTCCCAACCTGTTACATCTCCTATGGCATAGGAATCCTCGATTGAGCCCCCACTGTTATATCCCACCAGGCCTCCCATCTGATATGGGTAGCCGTCCTCTGCAACTCCAACGGGTGCAATCTGGGCTTCACTGAAGCAATCAGTGATTTCACCGTAATTGGTTCCAACCAGGCCTCCAGCGTTGAAATCCGATGTCTTGACTATACCAGTTGTGGATGAGTAGGAAATGGTGCCTTGATTGAAGCCAACCAAGCCCCCGGCATAGTCCCATCCATTCAAAACCTCGACATTGACAGATGAACCGTTTGAAATCTCACCAGCACTATAGCCCGCCAGGGTTCCAGTGTACTGGTCAGCCGAAACATAGGTGTTTTCCATATCTATATTCTTCAATACTGATTCTGAACTTGCATATCCGAATAGTCCTTGGTATTTTCCTGAAGGTCTATTGATATGTAGACCCTCTATGGAATATCCGTCACCATCATAGCTTCCACTAAAGGGTGCTGACGCTGATCCTATTGGATTCCAGCCTTCCCCCTCATTCCACGGTGAAGCTCCCAAATCTATATCATCAATCTGTATGAAATGTGATTGTAGGTAATTTCTGACTTCATTCAGCTGGTCTGCATTCCCAACCTGGTAGGGATTGTCTTCTGTTCCCGAGCCTCCTGCAAATACCCCAGTAGATTCAAAGTATGCTGTTAATGTTTTATTCTCGGTAGTACTTGTATAGGTAAATGTAGAGGATGTGGTTATTTGATTAGCTCCATCCTTCCACTCCACAAACTCATAGCCCTCATTGGCAGTTGCAGTTATTGTAATCTCCGTTCCTTCCTCATAGCTCCCAGAGCCTGTCAATGTCCCTGATCCTACTGGATCAGCCTCCAGGGATAGGGTGTACTTGGTCTCTTCAGCTAATTGGAAATATGCCGTAAAGGTCTTGCTTTCAGATTTGATTGTATGGCTAAAGGACGAAGAGGTTGTAATCACTGTATCGCCTTCTCTCCATTCAACAAACTCATAGCCCTCATTGGCAGCTGCAGTTAATGTAACCACAGTGCCTTCCCTATAGCTTCCCTCTCCAATCACCGTGCCGGCTTCTGCCGGAGCAACACTTAATGAAACATCATATTTGGTCACTATAGGAGTGGTGGAGCCAGAGCTTGTTTTTTGCTGTAGGTTCACCGGAAGATTGAAATCATAACTTGAATTTTTTGCAAAATCTCCCAAGGCCCTTAGTATGGTGCCTTTATTCTCAACATCTATCTCTGAATTCGCATATAGCTTCTCAATCCTGGAATCTCTTGAAACCAATATATTTACATCCTCCAAATCCTTGGAGATGTTTAGTTCCTCAACCTGACTTTCTTCAGTTAACTCAATGCGGGCACTAGCTTTTAGATCTATATTGGTAAAGCTCCCTTCAAGCTCAATAGCCACACCAGGGGTTACCCTTATGATTTCAACAGCTCCAAAGCTAGAGTTAAGCCCTTGACTTTCAATCTTTGCAGATGAGTGAAGATAGGTGTTATTTATTGAGGTGCTTCCCTGTCCAATTATTCTAATATTACCGTCTTTTTTAATTATCAGCAGATTATTGAGGGAAGAGTTTCTTATAATGATCGAGTTATCTCCCCCACCTTTTACTATGGTTTCTCCTGTAACTGTAATATTGTCTAAGGTTACATCTCCTTCTCCTATTCCTTCTGCCAGGTACAAATCTCCGTCTATGATCATGTTTTGAAGGGTTACATCTTCAACTGAAACAGTAACATTACCATTTACTTCTAATGCATCTTCGTCTATAGTTGGTCCATATACTCCAGGCTCATTATAAATAGTCCCAAATAGGTTATCCAAAACCTTAACCGACTCTGCCCTGGTGATATGGTTTGATGCCTTTAGTGTGCCATCTGTATAGCCTGTCAGGTATCCCTTCTGTACCGCCAGCATCAGTGCTGCTTTGCTCCAATCAGGGGTGTTGTCCGTATCAGAAAACTGTCCAAGGACATTCTCCTTCTCTTCCACCAGCTGCACCAGATTTTTCAATACAGCAGCCGCTTCCTGTCTGGAAATGAAGTCATTTGCCCTGAAGGAATTATCTTCATAGCCTCTTATGTATTCTCCATAGATTGCTTTTTTTAAATCCTTATAATACCAATCGCTTTCCTCAACATCCATGAATGAGATATCATCCTCCATTTGGATGTTTATGACGTTGTTTATCAATTTGACGAACTCTGCTCTGGTTATCTTGTCGTCAGGCTTGAATGTGCCACCACCATAGCCACTGATCAGACCCTTGCCAGACCAGGCTTCAATGTCATCTTTTGCCCAGTGGGTACTAACATCAGTAAATGCTTGTCCGAATGCCACTTGACCAAGTCCCCCAAGCATTGAAAGGACCATTGTGAACGACAATACCCAGCTTAAGATTTTCTTATTCATTACCTATACCTCCCCATTTTTCCCAATCAGTTTCATTTATATTTATAGTCCACCCATTTTATATCTTATAATATTTTATTGGGCGAATGTTAGGTTGTACACATCTGGCAATGACCATTGTTGACATTATTAATGACAAAAGTGAGCTCTCTCGACAAGCTCGGGGGGGGAATAGATCCCTCCACGTTGGTCGGGATAACAGACCAATTCCTAGGGTCTAAGATCCTTCGTTTCACTCAGGAAGACAATTATTATACTCCCCCGCTGATTAGCAAGGAAAGTCATGATGGTGGAGCGAACATATGGAAAGATCAGCACGAGTTATCACTCGAAGTGAGAAAATCGTTCTGGTTTGCGTGATTACCATTAAAGCCAATAACTATATTAATGTTAAAGAACTTGGTACATGATATAACTCAAATGTAAGCTAAATCGATAGCAAACCAATTTTCGAAACGAGTGTGATAACTCTCTGATCTTGAATCCGAGAGCGGATCATCTGACTTTCCGAAGAATCCAAGCGAGATCTCTCGACAAGCTCAGGAAAAGACGAGATCCCTCGACGTTGGGTCACTACATTAGCCAAATCATAGATTTGGATTGCGTGACATCTGACCTACAACGCTATCAAAGATAGCTGTTAGGTCATTATCTCCATGACGTTGGGGTTGCACTTTGGGGTATAAGATCCTTCGGCAAGCCTCAGGATGACACATAATTATAGATCCCTTCATTTCAGTTGAGATAACAACAAAAAACAACTAATGCCGGCAGAAATCTGCCGGCATCATCTTATTCACCTAACTCTTGCTCTTCCTTCTTGTTCAAAATCTCCATAAACTGCTCACCTGTAATTGTCTCCATCTCAAGAAGATAATTTGAAAGCTCCCTCAGCTTGTCCATATTCTCCTCAAGGATCTTCTTGGCCTTGTCGTGAGCATCCTTGATGATCCTCAGCACCTCAGCATCAATCCTTGAAGATGTCTCCGCTGAGCATGCCAGGGATGAATCCCCACCAAGATACATGTTGGTCTGGGTTTCCAGGGCCATCATATCAAACTCGCTGCTCATACCATACCTGGTAACCATTGCCCGGGCAATCTTTGTTGCCTGCTCGATGTCGTTTGAAGCTCCCGTTGTGATGGAGCCGAACACAATCTCCTCAGCTGCACGTCCACCAGTGATTGTAACAATCTTGTTGAACAGCTCCTCCTTGCTCATAAGCACGCTTTCCTGCTCTGATATCTGCATGGTGTAGCCCAGGGCTCCCGAGGTTCTTGGTATGATTGTAATCTTGTGGACCGGATCGGAGTCTGTTTGCTTTGCAGCAACCAGGGCGTGCCCGATCTCGTGGTAGGCTATGATCCTCTTCTCTTTGGTGGAGATAACGGAATTCTTCCTTTGGTAGCCAGCAATTACAATCTCAACGGATTCCTCAAGGTCAGGTTGGCTAACCTTATCCCTGCCCTGCCTTACAGCACGGAGGGCAGCCTCGTTTATCATATTGGCAAGGTCCGCTCCGGAAGCACCGGCGGTTGCCCTTGCGATTGCATTGTAATCAAGGTCAGGGTCAACCTTGACCTCCTTGGCGTGAACCTTCAGAATGGCCTCTCTGCCGTTCAGGTCAGGTAGCTCCACCGGAACCCTCCTGTCGAACCTTCCCGGCCTTAGAAGTGCCTTGTCGAGGGCCTCAGGCCTGTTTGTCGCAGCCAGGATGACCACACCCTCCTTGCCGTCAAAGCCGTCCATCTCGCTTAAAAGCTGATTAAGGGTCTGCTCCCTTTCATCATTTCCTCCGATTCCTCCACCATCACGCTTCTTGCCTATGGTGTCTATCTCATCAATAAAAACTATACAGGGTGCCTTCTCCTGGGCTTGCTTGAAAAGGTCCCTTACCTTGGCAGCCCCCATTCCAACAAACATCTGAACGAATTCAGAGCCTGAAATCGAGAAGAAGGGAACCTTGGCCTCCCCGGCTACCGCCCTTGCAAGAAGGGTCTTACCGGTTCCCGGAGGTCCCACAAGAAGTGCTCCCTTGGGCAGATTCGCACCTATCTCCTTGTACTTGCCTGGGTTGTGGAGGTAGTCAACTATCTCCTCCAGGGCCTCCTTGGCCTCGTCCTGGCCGGCAACATCCTCAAAGGTCTTGCCTGTCTTTGACTCAACATATATCTTGGCATTGGACTTTCCAAAGGACAGGACGTCGTTTCCTCCACCCATCCTCTTCTGCATGGACCTGGCAAAGAGCTGACCTATGGCCACAAAGATCACTATTGTAAATATCCATGAAAAGATTGTACTCATAAGGGATGGGGTTGTGTCGGAAATCTCCCTTGAGAATTTCACATCGGATTCGGTAAGCTTCTGAACCAGCTCAGGGTCATCCATGGTCCCTGTTACAAATACAGTATCCGTTCCCTTCTCCTGGATGAAGATGTCGTTGTCCTTTATCTCCACCACTTCTATTTCCCCATCCTCCAGCATCTGAAGGAAGGTTCCGTAGTCTATCTGCTCTATGTCAGACTGCATCATCCTTGGAAACACAACCATGTTCAGGACTATTATCACTATAAGGGCGATAAGGTAGTAGTACATGATGGGCTTCTTGGGTTTCTTGAAATTATTCATTTTATCACTCTTCCTATTCCATTAGACTCCCTGGAGTCTAAAAATTTTCTCCCTGGGGAGAAATGTATTTTTAGGCATGATCCAGTCTCATACCTGTTGCATTCCTTATGGCCTTAACCAGTGGCGGAATTATCACCAGCTGAATAAGTATTCCCGGTATTCCCGTAACAATGGCTCCCTTTATAAAGGTCCAGGGTGACATCTGGACACCAAAGAAGGTTGAAAGCACAAACACCACAACCGCTGCCATAACCCTTCCGTCAATCATTCCAGCTATAAGGGGGAAATATGTCTTCCCCGGCATCTGCTTGGCAATATAGCCTGATGTCAGTCCGTATACTCCAAGCTCAAACACCATGATTGGAAGCATTGGAAACATTGGAGGCATCCCTGTCATCAGGCTGCTGAGTATTGGTGTTATGACTCCAGTGAAAAACCCAGCCAGGGGTCCAAGTGTCAATCCTGCCATCAGGACCGGTATATGCATTGGAAGGAATACTGGTCCTCCCATGTTGAAGCTGTGAAAAGCAATGGGAAGAACTATTCCCAAGGCTATAAACATTCCTGTCATTACAATTTTTCTAGTGTTCATCTTCTCCTCCTATGAAAAAGCTAAAGGAGACCAGACGTGCCGATCTCCTCATAATTCTACTTGAATGTATCAACAAGTCCATCCAGAATGCTTACATCGTATTGCTCGATGGCCCCGTTGTCCACAAGGGAAGCTATGTTGGGGTCAATTGGAACCCTTGCAAAATGCTCTATCCCCTGGTCTGCAGCAACCTGCTCAACCTTGCTTTCCCCGAATACGTTGATTCTCTTTCCGCAATCCGGGCACTCAAGGTATGACATGTTTTCAACTATTCCAAGAATTGGAACGTTCATCATCTTGGCCATGTTTGAAGCCTTGGTCACAATCATTGAAACAAGCTCCTGTGGTGATGTCACGACTATGATCCCATCCACCGGTAGTGACTGGAATACTGTCAAGGGGACATCCCCTGTTCCAGGCGGCATATCAACAAACATGTAGTCAACCTCTCCCCACTGGACATCTGACCAAAACTGCTTCACAACCCCAGCTACGATTGGACCTCTCCATATTACAGGATCGGTCTCATTTTCCAGGATAAGGTTGACAGACATTATGCTTATTCCAGTGTCGCTTCTCTTTGGCATAAGAGATTTTCCGTCTGATACTGCCTTGCCGTGAATACCGAATGCCTTTGGGATTGACGGTCCAGTTATGTCAGCATCCATGATTGCTGTGCTGTAGCCCTTCTTGTTCATGTTGACCGCCAACATTGAAGTGATCAGGGATTTTCCTACTCCACCCTTACCGCTTACGATGCCTATAACCTTCTTCACTGAGCTTTTCTCGTTCAAGGCTACAAAAAACTCGTTTTGGGGTTCCTTTCTGTCGTTGCAGTCAACGCTGCAGGTGCTGCAGCTGTCATTGCATGTTTCACTCATTAAAAATACGCCTTCTTTCTTTATGTTTATTTAAACTTTATTCCATACCTCTTGACATTCTGTTTCTTCCCTGTCTTTGATGACGCCTCTTCCCACAGTGGAAATACTCGTGATCGCAATCGCCACCACACAGCTTGTAGGATCCACCCTCTATCCTAAGGGTCAGTCCGTCAACAACCGCTTCAGCAAGCTTCTTTCTTGCAGAGATGTATATCCTTTGGACGGTTGTCCGTGCTACATTCATTCTCTCTGCACATTCCTCCTGCATCAGCCCTTCCTTGTCGATAAGTCTTATGGTCTCATATTCTTCGACAGTCATGACTATCTGACTTCCATCAAAGGGTCTTCTGTTTAAGGGACCGAAAAGGTCGGTCTCAGGGAGACAACATACTCTTCTTGTTTTTGTTGGCCTTGCCAATCAAATCACCTCCATACCCTAGTATTATACCACGAATTATTTAGGGTTGCCAGATAATTTCAACATTGATTGGAAAGTTATGTTCATATGTCCATATTCTCCATTGAGGTTCTGTCTAACTCAAGAATCCCATCATTTCTCATCTTTTGGAGCTCCCTGCTAAAGAGGACGGATTGACTTTTGTGCATGAAGTGCACAGAGGTCTGCAATCCACATACAATCACATATGAGTAGACTCACAAGATGAAAGCTCCCTCACGGGAGCCTTCATTTCATTAAAGACCTAAGAGCTGGTCTATTCCTGCCTTGTCAAAGCCGACGATGATCTGTCCGTTGATATCAAGGACAGGTACGCCTCTTTGTCCTGATTTCTGTACCATTTCCACTGCCTTGTCATAATCCTTTGATACGTCATGATCAGTGTAAGTAACATTTTTTGAACTTAGGTAATCCTTTACCTTAGTACACCATGGTCAAGACGGGGTTGAATAAATTATTACACTCATTGAAATTCCTCCTTATTATTTTCGATTACTATACATATACCATGTGTGACTTGTTTTAAACATTTGTTGGATAAGTATCAAGAAAACTTAAGGATTCTTGAATTTGAAAAATAAGGGCAGGAACCAGATAAAAGGGTTCCTGCCGCATGTCTGTAGTTATTCAATTTCAATTCTATTCTCTTTCTTCACAGACTTTTCGAGCTTTGGTACTGCAATTTCAAGAACTCCACCATCCAGCTTGGCCTTGATGTTTTCTGAATCCGCATCTGCCAGATAAACGCTTCTGCTCATTGAGCAGTATCTTCTCTCCTTGTGGATGTAGTTCTTATTCTCCTCATCCACTTTTTCTTCCCTTTTGATACCTATAATCAGCTGGCCGTCATGCATTTCAAGAGTGATCTCCTCCTTCTTCACTCCTGGCAGCTCAGCCTCGATAAGGTATTCCTTTTCCTTGTCCTGAACGTCAAGCTTAAAGGTGTCCCTTGCAAGACTTCTTCGTGGCATCATAAAGTCGTCACTAAAGAAGTCATCAAGCATGCCGTAGAAATCACCTAAGCCTGTTCTGGTCAGCCCTCTGTCCCTTCTGTTAAAAGGTACCAATCCTGCCATGATCAACAACTCCTTTTCTATGATATTTTGGGCTTTAGCACTCTCTTGTATAGAGTGCTAACCCTTTTGCAATTATATTATAGGACATATGTTTTCTATTGTCAACACCATTTTTATGATTTTTCCAGGTCAACAACATACCAGGCGGCCCTTTTGTCAACGTCCCTCTTCCTTACGTTTCCAAATTCCTTCCTCAGCTCATCCTCAACAACCTTGATGAAGTTGAAGTAATCTCCCCCCTCAAGCCACTCAACAAAATCGTTCAGCAATCTTCTCTCCTGATTGTAGTCATAGATTATCATCCTTTTCTTTGTGACCCTTGCCATTTCACGATACATCCCAAGCCTGTCTTCCTTTTTCATGCCGTGGGCAACGTAGGAGGATATGGAGATGTCAAAGGTCTTATCCTCAAATGGCAGACCCTCAAGAACATCTGCCATGACACAGTCCGCCTGGATATCAGAATTCTTCCTCCTGGCTATGTGGAGCATCCTCTGGACAGGCTCCACACCCGTCACCCTTAGACCGTTTTCATCCAGCACCCTGCAAAGGGCCCCTGTCCCAAAGCCAATGTCCACGGCTGAGGTATACTCTGACAGATCAAGAAAATCTCGATTCTCCTCCAGTATCTTCCTGTAATGTCTCACCTGCTTGTTGTAGAAGAGTCCGTATATGGGTGCTATCGTGTGAAAAACCCCATTGCTCATATTCTTAGCCTCCTAAATATGGAAGTAGTAGGACTTCATAAGGTACGGGTCCCGATACTTTTCGTTAAGCCTCCAAAGACTGTTCTTGATTGCCCTAAGGGACAGCCTGTCTTCCCTGAACCTGTCCAGCTCTCTTCTGAACCTTTCCTTCTCCTTTTCCGTGGCTACATCCTTGAAATATCCCCAGACATGGTCAATTCCGTTTATTACGGTCCCCTGAGTGGGGCTTGTATTATAGATTGCCCCGTCAACCAGGCGGTAGAATTCCTCCACGGGATAGGAGCCTTTATCCTTTAGGAGGTCCCTGATCCTTTGGTAGTTTTCAGGTGAGCTTTCAAGTACATTGTACTTGTATCTGCTCCATTCCCTTTCCAGGTTCTCGATCCTTCCGGTATCCAGGACCGAATTTATTGCCTTTTTAGCCGAAAGGTTCTTGTCCTTGACCTCCAGCATTATGTCCAGGTCTTGGTGGACGTTCCGGTCAATATATTCTCTGAATTCCTCCACGTCAATTGTTTCCGAATGGGCTCCCAGGTTCTTGTTGGGATCCTGCTGGGAGTAGTGGATCTTCTGGATGCCATCCTCCTCCTTCCAGGTCCTTGAAGCCTCCCGGATCCACATTGAATCCTTGCCGTCTCCCACCTTGACCTGGTGGTGGAGGTTGTCAAAGACAACGGGTATCCCAAGACTGGTCCCGATCTCCAGGACCTCCTCTATATTATATAACCTCTCGTCGTTTTCAATTATAAGGCGGTCCTTGACCCTTTCAGGTAGTCTTAAATAATTATCCTTGAATCTTTTAATGGCCGCCTCCTTGTCACCATAGATCCCTCCAATATGGATGATGATCTTGGCCTTCCTGTCCAGGCCCAGGCTGTCAAGGACCAGACTGTGATAAGCCAGGTCGTCCACAGCCCTGCTGACAACATCCAGGTCAGGGGAGTTCAGGACAGTGTACTGGCCCGGGTGCATGGAGATTCTCATGCCGCTTTCCCTCATAAGGCTTCCAAGCTCTTCAAATTCAGGTTTGAAATGGTCCCACCATCTGTTTTCGTTTACAGGGCTGGACCCGAAGGGAATAAGGTCAGAGGACAGCCTGAACATGTTCAGACCATCCTCAACATTATACCTTAGAATGTTACCAAGAGTGTTTAGATTGTGACCGATTACCTCCGTCAGCCTTTCCGGTGTTGCGTTCCTGCTGGTGACTCCCTTTAAATCCGTATAGGGGACCCCCTTTGTAAGGCATGCATATCCTATTCTCATATCATCATCCTTTGCTTAAGCTCTACAGGGTTACCTTGTCGAATTCCCTAAGGTTGTTCACTCTTATTATATCCATCAGCTTTATTGGGTAGCCTGGGTCAGTGGCATAGCCTGCCCTTCTGATTGCCCATGCTCCCATGGTGCTGTTGTACATGACATCCCTGAATATTCCATACCGTTCCTTCTGCAGAAGAAGCTTGTGGTCGTTCCAGCTTTCACTTGGATCCAGATATGCCCTGAACTGGGCATCTATCCTGTAGGTCACTCCGTTGTAGACCTCCAAGGTGTTGGATGTGACGGAACCGTTGCTGGCGCTTCCCTTTATTCCAAATAGGTTTTCAGATTTCTTCCCGGTGTACTTGTCCCTTGGCACATACTGACCCCAGCCTGTCTCAAGGATTGCCTGGGAGGTCTGAATTGCCGCAGACATTCCAGTTCTCCTGTAGGTCTGGACTGCCATTCCAGCTGCAAAGGACTTGAATTGGTCCTTTGGCACCACGCTGTAGGGACCGAAGGTCTCCTGGGCATAGACTTCAAAATCAACTGTTTCACTGGTTATTATCCTTCCATTGTAGCTACCCCTTGCAAGAATTCTCCAGTCCCCGGTATCCTTTGATTGTGGAATATAGACCGCCTTGTCAGTTTCAGGATCGGCACTCAGTGTTCTTGTCTCTCCTGTCCCCCTGTTTGTGAGGACAAATTCCACGTCCGCGAATTCAACATTGCTTCTGTAGGTCAGCTCTGCTTGTCCAGTGACAACCTGCTTTGGTCCTATTCCCTGAAGCTGAAGCTGTGGCGTTCCAGCGAAATTAACCCTGACAGGTTCACTTGTCACTGTGTTGCCCTGTGAATCTATGACCCTAACCATCAGGTCCTTCCCTCCTGATATCTCCGGACCTGGAAACCAGGTGTAGGTCCCGTAGGGTATGGTCTGTATTACAGTTTCCATGCCAGTTGAAGGGTCTCTCATAAGAAATGTTGTTTCCCTAACATCGAAGTTCCTGTTGGCCATAAGGGTCACTGGATTCCTTATGGTTGTTCCCTCTGAAACCCCTGAAAGGGTCATCCTTTTTGGAACCTGCACATTTACCGTGTAGATTTTTCCTGGATACTCATTTTTGTCATGGTCCAGGGCGATGATCTGCACTGTGTTAAGGCCGCTGTCCGTAGACATTGGATTCCAGGTGTATGGTCCATAGGGATCCCTGTTCTCCTCAACCTTGACCCTTCCGGTTGAAAGGTTTGTGAATACGTATTTTACAGAATAGGGTGCAAAGTTAAGCCTTGGGGTGATTTCCCTGGCTGAGCTTACAACCATGTTGTTCACAAGTCCATTCATATCCGCTTCTGGTATAACCCTTATGGACACCGGTATGCTGTCCCCTCCAAGGAAGTTGCCATTCTGGTCATAGACCCCAGCAACAAGCATCCTGTCTCCCGTATTCTCAACCTCTGGAATGTATTCAACAGCCCTGGTGGCTGCATCAGACATTCCAATGATGTAGCCCTTATGGTCCGCTTTGTCCAATAGCAAAAGCCTCAACTGGTTTCCAGCCTTAAGGAGATTTGAATCCCCTGTAACTGTGATCCTTGAGGTCCCTGTAATATAGCTTCCTGCCTTATGAGAACTTATGTTGAGATTGTAGAAGGGCTCAACAGCCGCACTCTTATCTGAATCCACAGTAACCGTCCTTGTGGCGTTGTCCCAGCTTACACCGATTCCCAGGCCATTGCTGATAAGCCTTAGGGGCACAAAGGTCCTGCTTTCAATTATCCTTGGTGCAACGTCACTGACAACCGCGTCCTTTCCATTTCCAAGCTCCACAACCCTGCTGCCTATTATCATCCTAAGTGACCTGTCTCCCTTCCAGGCCTTGACGGTTCTGGTTTCATTGTCCCAGCTTACCTCTCCCCCGATTTCCTCAGTTACAAACCTTATTGGTACGAGGGTCCTTCCGTTCTCAATTATTGGCTCAGTCAGATGGGTTATGTCCTTTCCGTCAACAACCAGCCTTATTGGCTCCATACCTGCAGCCTCGGCCTCCAAGCCATTGAATATTGTAAGCATCATTGCCAGTGTTCCAATTGTTAAAAGCTTTATGAATCTATTCATGGTCTATGCACCTCTCTTTTTTTGTCAGCTCCACTCCAAAAGTCTTCTTTCCCCTTCAAGGGCCTGAATCTCTGTTATATCCTGGCTTACCTCAAGCACTCCCCTGTATTCTCCCCTGTCATTTCTCATGGCAAAATACTGGATCAGTATCATCCTGTCCCTTATCCTGATCCAGAAGGTGGCTGTATCCCTTTCCCCTCTTCTGAAGGCCTCCACTATCTCCTCCACTACGTGGACGCTGTCAGGGGGATGGCACTTGTTCACATCCCGTCCTATGATTGCAGGTGACCTTGGAAAAATCCTGTCCCTTGGCCTTGTAAAGAACCTGACCTTGTTGTGTTGGTCCACAAAGGTCATGTCCACGGGAAGTGAATCAAAGATAAGCTTTACCTGGTCAAAGGAGAGCTCTCCTGTCTCAGTCCTGAACCTGCCATCTGCCACTACAGGTCCTTCCTCTTCCAGATTCTCCATATCCCATTCCTTCTCTATAAAGGCAAAGTCGTATTCATAGCTCTGTCTATGCATCTGGTGCCATTCCTGCTCGGTCAATACCTCACAGGCTGAGGGGAAGAGGATAATCTCCTCCTTCTTCACTATACCCAAAATGCCAAAAAACAATTCCGCAATGGCAACATTCACCTCATGGTCGTCGCTCTCTGGATCCCTGAGCTTTTCAAGTGCATTGTCAACCTGTTCCTTGACCATATCATGGAGTGCCCACATAATTGTCAGGCCCTCAAATCTTGGCAGGCTTTTCTCCAGATAGGGGAATAGGATGTTCTCCTTTTTTGTGTAATGGGGGTAGAAGTCCTTAAGCTCCTCTATGAGGGGAATCAGCTTGTCCCTCCTTATTTGTGATGTTGGCTCCTTGACTATTGACTTTATATGGTCGGTCCTTTTTCTCAAGGCCTCATTTTCAAGCTCCAGATCCCTTAGGAAGTTGTCGTTTTCAGGTCTTTTCCACCTATGGCTTGTGAGACTCTCATGAAAGACATTGATTATCTTGTCTAGAAACTGAAGAATCTCCTTTTCCGTCATACCGTCCTTTAGAAGTCCGTGGAATATCTGGAAGGCATCCTGGGGCAAGACTGTGTTTATATCGTCCCTGTACTCCAGATAAAGTTTTCTTCCGTCCTCCTTCCTGTTGAGCCGTCTTATATATTCCTTCAATCTATCAATCTTAAGGTCATTCTGATTCATCCTATCTCCCCTTCCATAGTGATGCTTCAATTATACAATAGAACCTGCCTGGAGGCAAAAAATAACAGGAGCCCTTAGACTCCTGCACTTAACGTATTATTTTCATATTGGTCCCTGGTTATGGAATAGCAGTGCTCGTCATGAACCCTGCCGTCATAGGTTACAGTTGCACTTTTTAGTAGACCCTCATGGGTCATTCCACATTTCAGAATCACACTTTTTGACCTGTCATTGTGGGGGTAGTGGTAGGCCGATACAAGGTCAACCAGCAGCACATCAAAGGCATGGCTAATCATTCTTCTTGATGCCTCCGTGGCATAGCCAAGACCCCAATACTGGGAGTTCATAACATAGCCCATCATCCTGGCAGACTTATTGTCCCTTTTTTTGTCCCTATGTAAACCGATGGATCCTATGACCTTGGAATTCTCCTTAAGCTCAATTGCCCAAATCTCATTGCTTTTGACAAATTTCTTAAGAAGGAAGAGGGTCTCGTCCTTGCTTCTGTGGTAGTCCCAGCCTGCGTCCGGTCCCACTGCAGGATCCTTTGCATATTCATAAAAATCGTTGAGATCGCTGAGCTTGAACCTTCTCAGGAGCAATCTTTCTGTTTGAAGTACGGGCATGCTTTCACCTCTTGCTGGGATTTTATTATCATATGAACATTGTACCATATATTGCCAATTGCTGGAATATCATCTTGTGTCCATTTCACCCTCTATAATATGATTAGGCTTATGGCCATTACCATCATTCCGGACACCAGACCCCATATGGCTATATGGTGCTCTCCATACTTCTGGGCTGTGGGCAGCAGCTCATCCAGGGATATATAGACCATGATTCCGGCCACTCCTGCGAATATGAGCCCGAACATCCTCTCATCAAAGAGGTGCATCAGAAGAAAGTATCCCACTATTGCACCAAGTGGCTCTGAAAGACCTGAAAGAAATGAATACTTGAATGCCTTCTTCTTGCTTCCCGTCGCGAAGAAAATGGGCACTGAAACTGCAATTCCCTCCGGGATATTATGTATTGCAATTGCAATGGCAATTGATATACCAAGGGACGGATCCTGCAGGGCACTGATAAAGGTGGCCAGGCCTTCGGGGAAGTTGTGAATCGCTATGGCCAGGGCAGAAAATAGCCCCATTCTCATGAGCTCGCCATTCTCCTCCATTCCCTCCTCCATCTCACCCACATCCCTCATCTCATGGGGGTTTTCCACTGTGGGTACAAACTTGTCTATAAGTCCGATCAGGGCTATTCCTGCAAAAAAGGCCACTGTCGTAACCAGAAGTCCCCCCTGCTCACCATAGATAAGCTCCAGGGATTCCCGAGCCTTAACAAAGATTTCCACAAAGGATACATAAATCATAACCCCTGCCGAAAAGCCAAGTGCGGCAGATAGAAATTTCTTGTTGGTCTGCTTTGTATAGAATGCCAATGCACTTCCGATACCTGTTGACAATCCTGCAAAAAGAGTAAGTGCAAAGGCGAAAATTATTGTTCCTGGGCTTGCATCCATAAAATGTCCTCCTAACTTGTGTCATATCTTGTATATATGTCCTATATTAGCATAATTCCTTAAATAGTTAAATCCAAATCTGGAATTTGGATTTAACTATTTTCTGGATTTTCATTCATTTCCCTTACCACATCCACAAAGATGCTGGCAAGGTCCGGATCAAACTGGGTTCCTGCATTTCTCTGGATTTCCATCAGCGCTTCCTCCTCAGGAAGCTTTTTCTTGTAGGGACGTTCAGTGATCATGGCATCATAGGAGTCGATTATGCTGACAATCCTTGAAAGAACCGGTATTTCGTCGTATTTCAACCCATCTGGATAGCCTTGCCCATCCCAACGTTCATGGTGTGAAAGGATGTAGTCTGAT
>JANKMX010000049.1 GCA_024649995.1 Gudongella sp.
GTCCCCTATTGTGCTGCAGCCTGTCATAAGCATAGTGTCCTTGAGCTCTGCAATAAGCCTTTCAGCATATAGCTGGACACCCTTTTCTCCACCGCCTATGGCCATAATTGTAAAGGTTCTGCCTATGAGAACGGCATCCGCACCAAGGGCTATGGCCTTGAACACATCAGCACCGGTTCGGATTCCACCATCAACAAATATCTTCATCCTGTGACCGACGGCCTCTTTGATGGCCGGAAGAACTTCCGTTGTTGCTGGGGTATTGTCTAGAACCCTGCCGCCGTGGTTTGAAACAACGATTCCATAGGCTCCTGAGTCGGCAGCCTTTCTGGCTCCCTCCGCAGACATGACTCCCTTTATAATGAATGGCAGCCTTGTCCCCTCCACAATTTCCTTTAGGTCCTCAACTGTCTTAGTAAAGACGGGCTTACCTGATTTTGCCAGATGAACAAGACCGGCTGAATCTATGTCCATTGCCAGGGCGAGTACATCTAGCTCCTCCACCATTTTGATTTTCTCAAGAACCTTGTCAAGAGCCCATGGCTTAAGGGTCGGAACTCCCCAGCCCCCCACAGCCTCAAGGTGTTCCAGTGGTTCATCAAAATATGTAGGATTGGCTCCGTCTCCTGTAAATGCTGCTATACCGGCATTCTTTGCTCCAATAAGGGTTCTTCTGTGATATTCCCCCTCGGCAATCCTTCCACCGTAGTTGATGTCCATCCCGCCTATTGGGGCTACGAATATGGGTGCGGAGAAGTCCTTGTCGAATAGGTTGATGCTGGTATCCTGACCCTTGCCCTCATAGATCATATCCATTACAACCTTTACCTGCTGAAGGTAGTCGTAGTTCCTGATGAAGCTGTTTCCCGTTCCCTTGGCTCCCACTCCAGGAACCCAGCCTCTGCAAGCCACTCCGTTGCACTCCTTGCATACAAGGCAAAGTGGTGCCAGTATCTCCTTTGCATTTTCCCTGACTTCATTATAGTCCATGGTCATCCTCCTTTAGGCTTTGATCAATTTCCGCATATATTAATTTCCATCAATCTCCTGATTCTAATAATATCACTGCCTACTCTCTGTGGTCAACTAAAGCATTCCAAATTTTTCTAATTGTAGTTTGGCAGCTTTAATCCGTAACAGAACTGTAACCTATTTTTGGGCTATATTTGCCTATTTATGGGTATAATTGAGTAGGTGATTATAATGAAAAAGAATAGTGTAATATTGATTGGTATCATATTGCTTGTGGTAATTGCTTTTATTCTGGTTCAGGAAGGGATGGAAAAACCCAATGATGATAGCTTTGTCTATGTAGCTACAGATTCACTGGGACCATGGTACTTCGATAAATCTACCATTGATGAGAGATTTGATCCGGAGGAAGGCATCAGTGTGATTGACGTGTGGGTTAGGCATGATATCGATCAAGAAAGGAATATTGTAGTTAGGGACGAGCTCCTTTGGCATATCGACCCTGATCAGATGAGATACAAGTTTTCCGATGCCTTTGCCTTCAATGAGGAAGGTTATATCCTTGAAGCCTGATATCTGGAATATGAGGAGGTCTCGTGGAGACCTGTAGAGCCAGGCAGTGTTGAGGAAGAAATCATATTAAAGGTATCAGAATATCACAAAAATAGCCATGAATGATTATATTTGACAATCTATTTTTTCATAAGGAGGACACTACATGGGAAAAAAGGTATTTATGTGTGATTTTAGATCTCAGGTATTGGTTTTTATGTTCACATTTGCGGTATTGCTAAGTCTTAATTCGGCGGTATCTGCAGCAGCCCTTACGGAGCACTACCAGGAGGTCAATGACCAGGTTTCATATATACAGACAAATAACAGCATCCCCGGAAAGGGCAGCTTTTTCATGCGAAGGGTTGTCTCCAAAACAGACCACCTCTATTGGACAAGCTTCAGGATTCCAGGCGAAAATGGAGCCTTGAGATATTTCGATGATGATAGGAATCTTGTGGAGGCTCCAATGGTGGAAGGAAGCCTACCTCAAGGTAGGATCCTGTTCCTTTCTACAGACAAGTATAATTATATACTTGGCCAACCCTACACCTACAGGGATTTGGGTGCAGGAACAAGGGAAGCCATTTCAAGTCATCCAATCCAGCTGAAAAGGGACCAGGATGGATGGATTGTGACCTTCCGCTACAGCCTTAGTCCTGGTGTTCAGGGTATCCTTTGGGGTGCAGGCTCAAGCCAGAACCTGGTGGATTTCAACAACAAGGACCAGTTTAGGCTATGGTCCAACTATGACCTGGACAAAAATGCCAGGCTTCTTTATGATGGCTACCATTACAGGAGCCCCTCCACATACCATCCCTCAACACCAGGTTCCTACTGGAGGATACCAAGTGATTACCTGACGAATTCAATGATACGTTCGGGGGGAAGTACAGCTTCTGAGCTGATTGGAGCTTCACTATTGAAAATAGCCCACAAAAACATCAGTAACGAGGGATTTCTTCCTTCACTCCCAAGGAGCAGCTGGCTCTTTGATGATTATGGGATAGAATCAGGCTTCTTTGATACCAGGTTCAATGCTGATACCATAGAGACAAACATAGTGGCCTTCAGAAGATATGGTGATTCTGTGTATAGGGATATGGCGGTTAGGCTGGCAGCCTATTACCTTGAGCATGGAAGAAGCAACAAGTATGTGGTATATGATCCGATTATAGGTGAGGGATGGTTGGTTCATGACTATTATCATCCTTCTGGAAGGGAAAACCATACCTCCCTCAATCATCAGCTGCAGGCAATACATTCCTTCCTTCTCCTCTATGAATCGGAGAGAAGTCCGGAGTATCTGGATTTTGCCCAGAAGATGATAAATGGGGTGAAGATAACAAGAGACAGATGGATTATGCCGGACGGAAACCTGGAGTATGCCTATATGCCAGATGGTTCAATGGGTCTTGTTGACTATGATTATCTGACCTACAATGACCTGCTGAATGTACAGGAGGATCTTGTGCGGATCAAAGGTCAAGGTGACCAGGACCTACAGATTCTGATGGAATCCAAAAGACTGTGGATGGATAGGAACAATGTATCCGGATACAGAAAAACTGAAGATACAACAAATCCCAGCTGAAAAACAGCTGGGATTGATTTACTCAAAATGAGTCAAAAAGAACCGTCCCCGGTGACTCAAGGTGTTATTGTAATCTGGGTGTACTGGACAGGATTCATTATCCTTATTGGCAGGACGCTATTTCCGATGCCGCTGTCAATATGGAGCAGTGTTCCTTCCGGCAGCTCCATTAGCCCCTTGTCGTAGTGTGGGAAGAAGCCCTGTCCTGGAGAAACAAGACCCCCAATAAAAGGTAGCCTAATCTGGCCTCCGTGGGTGTGGCCTGAAAGTATCAGGTCAACCCTTCCGTCTGCATACCATGATGGTCTTACAGGTGAATGGGAAAGGAGGATGTTAAGAGCCTTGCCGTCTACCTTCCCCAGCAGGTCCTGGTAGTCAGCTTCCTCCACATAGAACTCAGCACCGTAGATATGGACAGGTCTTCCCCCCACCTCAGCCTCTAGTCCATCGTTTCTTAGGGTTATGACACCACGCTCTGAAAGCTCCTCCAGGAGCTCTCTCCTATGCCTGTTTGCAATCTCATGGTTTCCCTCAACAAAGTATATGGGTACACCGATTGATTCCAGAGACTCCACAAGGCTCAGGGAAGTGGTCAGGTCCTCTGTCTTATGGTCCACAAGATCCCCTGTCAGGGCTATGATATGTGGATCAAACTCCCTTATGCCTTCATTGAGCTTTGCTATGTCTATTCTGTGATTTGAATGGAAATCAGTAAGCTGGGCTATTCTGATATCACTTTCCAATTTGTTTGACTGAATTTGAACCTTCTCAGTTCTGAATTCGCTTATCTGATTCCTGTTGTATAGAAACACACCTATTGTAAAAATTGCAATCACTGAAAATATCATCTTCATTCTCATGCCTCTCCCGCCTTCGCAGTACTCCTGCCTATAAGCTACTATTTTCTTAAGGTTGCCTCGATGCGCTTGGGATTTAGAAACAGGTCCATTGCACCTCCTATTGATGTAACCGCAATGTCAGCTTTATGGAGCAATCCCGTGAAGGCCCCTTCATGGCCTATTATGGCAATTCCGATCCTAGCCTCTTGGAGCATTGCCATGTCATTTCTTCCGTTGCCAATTGCAGCGGTCCTTTCCGAGCCAAGCCCTTCTACAATCTGCCTCTTGCTTTCCTCAGCCTTCCCCTTGTCAAACACCATGACTTTGACAGGAAGTCCTGAGCACCGATCTTTCACGGTTCCGAAGGTGTCTGCCGTAAGTACTGTTATATTAAATCCTATTTCTTCAAGCCTTCTAAGGCCTTTTATGGTATCCACGGACATTTCCCCATCAACTGCAAGGGTCCCGTTGTAGTCAAAAACCAGATTCTCTATTTCCAGTGGCTCTTCATAGCCTTGTATTTCAAGTTTTAGCATATTATCCCGCCTTATAGTCATCTCAACCCTTGGGACAAAAAGGACCGTCCCTAACGTCCCTAAAACAAAAATGCCCCGACTGCCTTTTAAGTAAAGCATCCGAAGCACTTTTTAAATGGTGCGGGAAAGAGGACTTGAACCCCCACGTCAATGACACTAGATCCTAAGTCTAGCGCGTCTGCCAATTCCGCCATTCCCGCAAGTGGTGACCCATCCGCGACTCGAACGCGGGACACCCTGATTAAAAGTCAGGTGCTCTGCCAACTGAGCTAATGGGTCAAAATAAAATGGGGTGGATAATGGGATTCGAACCCACGACCTCCAGAGCCACAATCTGGCGCCCTAACCAACTAGGCCATATCCACCATGGTTTTTCTTGGAGCGGGTGAAGGGAATCGAACCCTCGCAGCTGGCTTGGGAAGCCAGTGCTCTACCACTGAGCTACACCCGCAGCAACACTTTAAGTACTGCTGAAGACACTCAAATTTACTCCGCACTCCGTTAGCGGATTAACCGCTGACTTATATGATTATAACAGTTCTAAAATATCATGTCAATAACCTGATTCAAGATTGTTTAACTTTTTCCTCCCCCAGAAAGGACAGCTGCTCCATGCTCCTATCCATGAGATTGCTTAGGGATACCCCAAGTAGTCTAAGGCTCTTGTCCCATTCCATCTCCCCGAAAAGGATGCTGGCCAGGGTGAATATTTCATCCCCACCTGATATGTAATGGTTGAAGGTCTTGCTTCGTGTATGGCTTTGAAAATCCTCATCCTTGATTTTCACAGTAAGGGTTCTTCCGTGGATGTTGCGGCTTTCCAGGTCCTTTTCCAGCTCAAGGGAATATTCCCTTAGCCTTTCCAGCAGGAGTTTTCTGTCCCTTGTCTCCCTGAAGGTCCTTTCAACGCCCATGGATTTCCTTTCCCTGCTTGTGGTGACGGTCCTCCTGTCCACTCCCCTGATCCTGTCGTATATCTCCTTGCCGCCCCTCCCAAACATGTCGATCAGGAAGTCCTCCGGCAGACTGTACAGCTCCTCCACCGTGTATATGCCAATGTCATTGAGGCGCTTTCTGGACTTGCTCCCAATCCCGTAAACCTTGCTTACAGGAAGGGGAAAAAGAATTTGAGGCATCATGTCCCCTGTTATCTTCATGAAGCCATCCGGCTTGTTCCAGTCCGAGGCCAGCTTTGCAAGAAACTTGTTGAAGGATACCCCGATTGACAGCGTCAGTCCTGTCTCCTCCATAACCCTGGTCTTTATAAGTGCAGCAATATCCTCAGGGGTTTTGTCCATTCCTGATATGTCCATGTAGGCCTCATCTATTGAAAGGGGCTCAATCCTGTCTGTAATGCCCCTGAGTATCTGGAAAACCTGTCTTGATATCTCCTGGTACCTTTTCATCCTGCCTGGAACATAGATTCCATGGGGGCACCTTTCCCTGGCCATGAAAATGGGCATGGCTGAATGGATACCGTATTTTCTGGCCTCGTAGTTGCAGGTGGTCACAATGCCCCTTTGGCTTCTTCCGCCTACGATTACAGGGTGTCCCTTAAGCTTTGGGTTGTCCTTTTCCTCTACAGCTGCAAAAAACGCATCCATGTCAAGATGTAGAAAGTCCATTGATGTTTCCATTTACATACCTCTCCTACCTGATTCTCTTAATCTCTCCCCTTATCATTTCACCTATGTGAAGGATGCCATAGGTCCCCTGCGTGTGTCCTCCCCGTGGAAAGGATGGACTACCTGGATTCATCATAAAAAGGTCACCCTCCTTCTTCATCTCGGGTATGTGGGTATGACCAAAAAGCACAGCATCAGCCTTGTTCTCCAGGGCATGGTAATAGAGCCTTTGAAGGCCATTCTTGACACCCTGCCTGTGACCGTGGATCAGCATAATCCTCCTGCCTCCCAGATTCAATACCATTTCCCTCTTGTAGTAGGTTGACCAGTCTCCATTTCCACCGATGATGTATGAGGGCAGCTTCAGGGCATCTTTTATCTTTTCTCCATCCTCCACATGGTCTCCCAAAAATACAAAGGCTCCTGCATCCTTTTCATTTTTCAACGCCTGAATTATTGGCTGCGTGACGTGATGGGTGTCGGCAACCACTATTACCTTAATGCTACTCACCTAGAATCTCCTCCAGTTTTTCCCTCAATGCATCTATTGCCCTTCTTCTGTGGCTTATTGAATTCTTGATGTCAGCAGGCAGCTGTGCAAAGGTCTCTGAATATCCTTCAGGAACAAAGAGTGGATCGTAGCCAAAGCCATTGTCACCCTTTGGCTCCTCCAGGATTTTCCCCCTGCATTCACCCTTGACTGTATATTCCTTCCCGTCCTCTGTTATAAGGGCTATGACGGTCCTGAAGGCTGCCGTCCTTTCCCTGCCCTTAAGATTCCTAAGGAGGGTCTGGTTGTTTAGGCCATCATTTCCGTCCTCTCCACCATACCTTGATGAATACACTCCAGGTTCTCCATCAAGGGCATCCACAAAGAGTCCGGAATCATCGGCCATGACCATATGATCAACAAGCTCAGCAAGCTCCCTTGCCTTCTTAAGGCTATTGTATTCCAGGGTGTCTCCATCCTCCACAACCTGGAGATCCTCAACACCGGCCTCCTTCTTGGTAAGTATCTCAAGAGGCAGGTCCTTGAGTATCTCCCTCAGTTCCTTGGCCTTATTTTTGTTGTCCGTTGAAAGTATAAGCTTTCTCATGTCTCCACCCCACTATATGAGCTCTGTTATAGGTCCCAGAAGGTCTTTTTGGAGCTTTATCAGCTCTCCATTTCCCTTCTCTGCCAGATCAAGCAGCTGGTCCAGCTCCTTCCTTGAGAAGGTTGCATTTTCTCCTGTTCCCTGAACCTCAACAAACTGTCCCTCATCCCCCATCACAACATTCATGTCAACCTTGGCTATATGGTCCTCCTGGTAACAAAGGTCCAGAATTGGACCTTCCTCTCCGACCCCGACGCTTATTGCAGAAAGGTAGCCTGTGATTGGGAACTCCTTTATCTCCTCCTGGCTATAAAGCTTGTGCAGAGCATCAACAAGGGCTATGTATGCCCCTGTGATTGAAGCTGTTCTGGTTCCACCATCAGCCTGGATTACGTCACAATCTATCCATACGGTCCTCTCTCCAAGCTTCTTCAGGTCAACCACTGACCTTAGGCTTCTACCTATAAGCCTTTGTATCTCCTGATTCCTTCCGTCTATCCTGCCCTTGGTTGAATCTCTCATCTTTCTTGTCATTGTGCTTCCAGGAAGCATTGAGTACTCTGCAGTAACCCAGCCTGTCCCGGTGTTCTTCAGGAAGTGGGGTACCTTGTCCTCAACCATTGCGGTGCATATGACCTTTGTGTCACCCATCTGTATAAGCACTGATCCGTAGGGATGAAGCAGGTAGTCTCTTTCTATGTTCACAGGTCTCATCTCATCGTGTTTCCTATTGTAATCTCTCATCTAAACAACTCCTCCATATTTTACTACTTCCATTCTATCAAACATTGACCCTTATTCATATAAGAAGGCAAGAAAAAACCCCTTTACAGGGGGAATTCATTTTTTCATTTTGGTGAAGTATCCTCCACGGATTGGACTTATGCTGTTGACTGTTATGAATGCGTTTGGATCTATGCTGTCAACTATCCTCTTCAGCCTTGGCATGTCCTTCCTGTTGAGGGCCACAGTCAGCATTTCCCTTGGCCCTTCGATTCCCTGACCTTCATAGCTGGTGACTCCAAACTTCTCCTGTCTGAGCTTATCTGTCAAAATATCATTGTTGGCTGTCTTCAGGATTATCTGGGCTGAGAGATTACCAAGGGCAATCTTGTTCTCAAGCATAATTCCAACATAGTTACCTGCAGCAAAGCCAAGACAGTAGGCCAGAAGGTTCATGGGGTTTTCCAGTGAGTTTACCACCTTTCCCAGGACAGTAACGTATATTCCTACCTCAAAGAATCCAATAAGTGCAGACTGGAACTTTCTGCCCTGCATAACCATAAGGGTCCTTACGGTAGCCAATGACATGTCCAGCATTCTGGCAAAGAATATCAGCAAATATCCCATTATCAATTCCATCAAAAATTTCTCCTTTCAAACAAATGCAAGGGAAGGCTGAACCTTCCCCAGTTATCAATACTCATTAAAATACTGCTCAACTGCGTTTACAATACCCTGAACAACCTGATTCTGATAATGGTCTGAAACCACCAGGGTAAGCTCCTCTGGATTTGTCATATACCCGGTCTCCACCAGAATCGCGGGCATTTCAGTTTCCCTCAGTACCACCAGCTCAGATCTCTTGATGATTCCTCTTCCGGTTCTACCAGTCTGCTCCAAAATGCTGTCATAAACAAATTCGGCAAATGGGAACTGGTCATCAATCTTCTTGTCGCTATCATATGAAGGGCAATACAGTATTTCCAGACCGTTTATGGAGGTACTCAAGGTTGCATTTGCATGCAGACTTATAAAAAGATCGGCGTTGTTTTCATTTGCGATTCTTGGTCTGCTGTACAGGTCAATGAAATCATCTGTTTCCCTTGTCATTATTACGTTAAAGCCCTGTGAAAGAAGGGCATCCCTGAGCTTATAGCTTGTCTGAAGGTTTATGTCCTTCTCCTTTGTGGAGCCACTTACGGCTCCCGGGTCCTTTCCTCCATGGCCTGCATCAACAACAATTGTTATGTTCTGGGGATGCACTTTTTCATTTCTGATGGCCTGGATGCTTATGACCTGGTCCTGGGGGCTTGAAAGCACGCTGTATACCACACCCCTTCTGAAGCGGATGGTAATGACAGTATCCCTTCTTCCACGCTCAACCGTGATATCCCTTACCAGCTGGTCTCCAATCTGAAGGGTTCCATCCGGCAGATCCGTGGCCGTTACCGGCATTGTTACCTTAATCTCTTTTCTAAGTTCATCATATTCAACATCATACTGTGTGGAGAAGAGGTTCATGAAATCGAATTCGCTTTCTGTTCCCCTGTTTCGGTACTGAAGGGCATCCCATGCATTCTCCTCAGGCAGAATAACAAGTCTGTCCCTTTCAGGAAGGACAATTATCCCGGGGTCTCTGGCTCCCTCCATAACATCAAGGACAACCCTTACAACATCCCTGTCAGGACCGTAGTTCTTGTCTCCAACATACTGGGATGCTCTGACTCCCTTTATAAAGCTCAGCTGATAGTCATACTCCTGATACAGCTCTCCTATTATCTCTGAATCCATTATATCAATCACTAGTCTTGTGGGATCACTAAGCTTTGTGACCTTGTACTCCTCACTATCCAATCCGTAGACTACAATGGCATTTTTACCCTCAACCATTTCCTGTCTTATCATTCTCGGACCGTCATAATCCTTGTCTTCCTCTTCATCTTCTGGATCCTCAATCTCTTCAGGCTCCTCTGGAAGCTCCAGTCGGCCGTCTCCAAAAAGTATGAATGCCTCATTATCATCCTGTATGATAGTGAAATCCTCTTCCTCAGTCAGTGTCATGACAATCCTTGTGGTATATGGACTTATTGTGAACTGTGAATACTGAAGCCTGGTAAGTATATCCCCTTCAACAAAGAAGTCCCCTGGACGGTCTCTGCTTCCCTGGATGTCCAGTCTGGCATTTTCTATGTCCACCACCAGCTTGTTTGATGAAGGAAGAAACATTGTGGTGTACTTGATTTCTCCATCGGTCTCAATCCTGACTCTATGGTCTCCACCCCTACCCATTTCTGCTGAAATATCTGAGATGGTTATGAGGTCTTCATCTTCCTGGGCCTTGGGTGTATTTATCAATGCAGTATAGCTGGCTGCATCCCAGCCTACCTCATAGCCCATTATTTCTGAGACAAACCTTACAGGTACCATGGTCTTGGCCTCATTCAAGGACGTATAGACAACAAGCTTTGGAATTGAGTTTTCTTCAAGAGTCATGGGATTTCCGTTTACCAGGACCACATTGCTGTCTATGGTAAGGTCCAAACGGTTTCCCTGGTGGGATACCGATGCTGTCTTTGTCGCTGCATTCCAATCCACCTGGGCTCCAAAGCTCTCAGCAACAAATCTTATTGGCACCAGGGTCCTGTTTCCCATTATAAATGATGGAAACTGGGAATCTGTAGGTCTTCCGTCCATAACAACTGCTACCCTTGGCACCTCCATGGCACTTCCGTTGACGTTTATATCCACATTGCTGTTTCCAAAGGAAATTGAAAACAGGGTTATAAAAAGCATGATCATTATAGCTGTCAAAATAGTCCGTCTCATAAGTATCTCCCCCGCTTCAAAAAACACAACTCTACCTAGGATATTTATATCATTTTAAGGGCTTTCATACAATACAGTCGGGGAATATGTAACCATAATGTAATATGGTCTGTTATACCTCAAGGGCCCTGTAAAGCTCGTCGCTCCCAGGTGATTCTATCTCTGTTCTCCCATCTGCTGAAAGGCTGAAAATACCTGAATCAGTAACCTCTGCAATGACAGTTCCGGGAATCTTAACCATTTCAAGTGCATGGACCAGTTCATCCGCCCTTTCCTGGGGTACCACCATGATCATGCTACCGCTGGAAATCAGCTTTCTTACATCAATGTCAAGATGGTCACATATCCTTCTGGTTATATCCTGAATTGGAAGCCTGTTTTCAAAGAGGTCAATTCCCCTCCCAATGGCCTTTCCTGTCTCCCAGATGGCTCCGTGGATTCCACCCTCCGTAATATCGTGCATGTACTTGACGCCATATTCCTTTGCAAGGAGTCCCTCCGTAACTACACTAAGATACCTTCCCAGCTCCAGTGCCTCCTGAATCTCACCTTCTGTGAAATGGTCCATGAGAATCTCCTTCAGTTCACTGGCAAGGATATGGGTTCCCTCAAGTCCTATCCATTTTGATATTACAACCTTGTCCCCCGTCCTTATGGATTCGTAGGTATACAGGTGCTCCCGCTTCATCCTGGCAATTACGGTTGTACTTAGGACCATTCTATTCACTGCATCGGTCACTTCCGTGTGACCACCTATGATTTCAACATTTACATCCGCAGCTGCCCTTCCAGCCTGCCTCATGACCTGCTCCAGCTCATCCTCATCCGTACCCTCCGGGCACAAAATGGTCAGCAGAAGCCCCACAGGCTCCGCTCCCTTTGTGGCTGCATCATTGCAGGACACGTGTACCGCCAGGGCTCCCAGCTCCTTGGTGGCCCCTGTGATGGGGTCTGTGCTAACCACGCAAAGGTCTCCTCCAAGGTCCATTACACCTGTATCCTCACCGATGCTTGCCCTTACAAGGACCTCTTCACGTCTTAGGGATATATTTTTAAAAACTATTTTTTCCAGCATTTCATTTGGTACTTTTCCTATCTCCAACCATCTCGCCTCCTTAACCCTATGGTAACAGATAAAGAACAAAATTAAAAGCCCTGACTTGGGTCAGGGCCTCTTTTCCTAGGAGTTGAAGATCTCTTCGTTCAATGCTCCCTCGGATTTTGCAATTATTGTTGTGCAGACTGCATCACCGGTTACGTTGATGGCTGTTCTTGCCATGTCAACAAGCCTGTCTATTCCCATGATCAATCCGATTCCCTCAAGAGGCAATCCAACGGATTGAAGCACCAGTGTAAGCATTATCGCTCCCGCACCTGGAACTCCAGCTGTACCGATTGAAGCCAGTGTGGCTGTCAGAACTATTGTAAGCATCATTGCAAAGGTCATTTCTATTCCATATACCTGAGCAACAAAGAGGGATGCAACACCCTGCATTATTGCAGTTCCATCCATGTTGATGGTGGCACCAAGGGGAATGGTGAAGGAAGAAACCTCCTTGGAAATCCCCATATCCCTTTCAGTGATCTCAATAGTTGCTCCTGAGCTGGCAGTTGAAAACGCTACTGACATTGCAGGAAGAAACTTCTTGTAGAACTTTCTAAGGCTAAGACCTGCGAAGATCTTGAACATTGAGCCGTAAACGACTGTAGCATGGATCAGAAGGCCGATGTAAACCGTTCCTATGTACTTCATAAGGGGTATCATGGCCGAGTAGCCTACTGTTGAGAAGGTTCTTGCTATAAGCCCGAATACACCTATTGGGGCAAAGATCATGACAATCTCAACCAGCTTCATGATAAGGTCGTTCAGCTTTTCGAAAAGGGTTGACAGATACTGCCCCTTTTCACCCAGCAGTGAAATCCCCACACCTGTCAGTAGCGCGAAGACAATTATCTGCAGCATGCTGCCGGAAGCCATTGCACCTACTATGTTGTTTGGAATCATTTCGTAGAAGATCTGTACCAGGGGTACAGTCTCCCTGGCTGTTACCTCAACTGCCTCAACGGCACCCATGTCAAGCCCGATTCCCGGCTTTAGCACCACTCCAAGAGTAAGGGCTATTACGATTGCAATTGCAGTTGTGGTCAAATAGAACATGATTGTCTTTGAGCCTATCCTGCCAAGCTTTGTAACATCCCCCATGTTTGCCGCTCCGTTGACAAGTGAAATAAATACCAGCGGAACAACAAGCATCATAATGCCACGAAGGAATACCTGTCCAAGGAACAGGAATATACCATCAACAAGAATTGTGTCCTTAAAGGTTCCCGATGGCATTGAATATACCAAAATACCTACAATAATACCTATTACAAGCGCAAAGAGAACCTTTGTGGTGAGTCCATACTTACCTTTTTTCATATCTTAACCCCCTTCCATAATATTACATATATTATAAGCTTAATGCTTTAGAATGTCAAAGCAGAAATACAGGGCAGAGATAGGTCTCTGCCCTGGGTTTTTAAATATTCTCTTATCTTTCCTTGATCTTCTCCATGAGCAGTTTGTTTACCAGCTGTGGGTTTGCCTTGCCCTTTGTGGCCTTCATGATCTGACCGACAAGGAAGCCTATTGCCCTGTCCTTGCCGTTCTTAAAGTCCTCAATGGATTGTGGATTGACGTCAAGGGTCTCCATTACAATCTTCTCAAGCTCTCCCTCATCGGAGATCTGTATCAGACCCTTTTCCTTGACTATATCCTCAGGCGCCTTTCCTGTCTCAAACATCTCCCTCAGCACCTTCTTGCCTGTGTTGTTGTTTATCTTGTCTTCCTTGACAAGGTTTATCAGCTCTGCCAGATCCTTTGATGAAATAGGCATCTCATCAAAATCCTTGTCCTCATCCTTAAGCCTTCTCAGTACATCTCCCATCATCCAGTTTCCAAGAAGCTTGGCATCCTTTACATGGGCAAGGGTCTCCTCAAAGAAATGGGCTAGCTCCTGTGATTGGGTAAGCACACCTGCATCGTATTCACTCAGGCCGTGTTCCTCCATGAACCTCATTTTCTTTGCATGGGGCAGCTCAGGCAGACTCCTTCTTATATCCTCTATCCATTCCCCGTCCACGGGGATCGGGGTTATGTCGGCTTCATTTGCAAAGCGGTAATCATCAGCGGTGTACTTCCTTCTCATGATGATCGTTTCACCCGCCACTTCATCCCATCTTCTGGTTTCCTTCACATTGCTCTCACCATCATTGAGTAGCTTCATGTGTCTCGCTTCCTCATAATCCATGGCCTTAACTGCCGACCTGAAGGAGTTGAGGTTCTTAACCTCTGTTACACTGGTCTTGGTACCCTTCTCTTCGTCCACGACATTTATGTTCACGTCACATCTCAGGGATCCCTCCTCCATCCTCACATCTGATATTCCGATGTATTTAAGGGTGTTTCTCAGCTTTTCAAGAAAGAGTTTTGCCTCCTCCGAGGAATTCATGTCAGGGTTTGTCACTATCTCAACCAAGGGAACCCCTGACCTGTTGAAGTCAAGAAGGGATGTTCCGTCCTCTGTGTGGAGCTGCTTTCCTGTATCCTCCTCAATATGGATCCTATCCAGGGTGATCCTCTTGGGTCCCGCCTCAGGCTCAATCTCAAGGTAGCCTCCGGAGCAAAGTGGATGGTCGGACTGGGATATCTGGTAGCCCTTTGTAAGGTCAGGATAGAAATAGTTCTTCCTGTCCATCCTTATGACATCGGCAATCCGGCAATCGAATGCAAGGCCCGCCCTAAGGGCATACTCAACAGCCTGCCTGTCTATCACTGGCAGTGCACCTGGCAGTCCAAGACAAACCGGGCAAACCAGGGTGTTCACGTCTGCTCCATACTGGTTTCTGCAGTTGCAGAACATCTTCTTGTCTGTGGAAAGCTCCACATGTATTTCCAGACCTATCAAAGTCTTGATAGCCATTATCTCACCACCCTTTCATAGCCAAGGCCGGCTTTCAGTATTGTGGAATCACCAAATCTTGGCCCCGTTATCTGAAGACCAACGGGAAGCCCTTCAACATCTCCCATTGGTACTGAAATTGCACAAAGTCCTGCAAGGTTTACCGGTACCGTGTAAAGGTCGGCCTTGTACATGTCAACCGGTGAGTTCACCATTGAATCAAGCTCAAAGGGCAGCATTGGAGCTGTCAGGGACAGTATCACATCGTGGTCCCTAAATGCCCTCTCGTAATCCTGCTTGATAAGGGTCCTCACCCTCAGTGCCTTCTTGTAGTTTTCGGTCTGATAGCCAGCACTAAGTGAATAGGTTCCCAGCATTATTCTTCGCTTGGTTTCCTCTCCAAAGGCCTCTGTCCTTGAATTTGTGTACAGCTCATCCAAGGTCTCATAGTTTTCCGTCCTGTAGCCGAAGCGAACACCGTCAAATCTTGAAAGGTTTGTACTCACCTCGGAGGACATTATTATATAGTAGGTCTCAAGTGAATATTCAAGTGATGGAAGTGACACATAGTCGATTATGGCTCCCGCATCCTCAAATACCTTCACTGTCTCCCTAAATCTTTCCTGAATCTTTTCATCTCCGGTTATCCTAAGATTCCTGTACTCCTCCGGAAGAGCCACCCTCAATCCCTTAAGGGAGTCAACCCCCGCCAGAGATATGTCCCTGCCAGCCTTTTTGGAGGATGTGGCATCAAGTGGATCATATCCGGAAACACTTGTAAGCATCATGTGGGCATCCTTTACGTCCCTTCCAAAGACACCGATCTGGTCCAGTGAATTTGACATTGGTACCACACCATACCTTGATACCAGGCCATAGGTCGGCTTCATTCCAACAATTCCACAGAAGCTTGCCGGCTGTCTTACAGACCCTCCAGTATCCGAACCCAGTGCAAGTGGGGTCTCATGTCCTGCAACCGCAGCTGCGGAGCCTCCGGATGAACCTCCGGGAACCCTTGACAGGTCTCTTGGGTTTCTTGTGTTGCCAAAGTATGAGGTCTCGGTTGACCCTCCCATGGCAAATTCATCCATATTTGTCTTTCCAAGGATCACTCCGTCTGCTTCCCTGATTTTTCTCACCACAGTGGCGTCATAGGGAGGATTGAAGTTTTCAAGCATCCTGGATCCACAGGTGGTCCTGAGATTCTTTGTAAGTATGTTGTCCTTAAGAGCCACTGGTATTCCAGCCAGGGCACCAAGGTCTTCTCCCCTCTGAAGCTTGGCATCAACTTTTCTTGCAGCCTCAATTGCACCTTCCCTATCAAGGGTGATAAAGGCATTCAGGTCCTTTTCCTTCCTGTCTATCATATCCAGATGGGCGCTTAGTATTTCCCTTGAGGAAATCTCCTTCCCAAGGAGCCTTTCCTTCATCTCCCATCCCTTTAAGCTGGTTATATCCATATTCTCCCCCCTATTCTACAACCTTGAGTATCTTGAAGTATCCATACTGTGACTCAACCGTGTTTTCCAGAACCTCTTCCCTTGATAGGGTTTGGCTTTCACCATTCTCCTTCATGGTTCCCTCTTCATCATTGATTGTGAAGGTAGGCTCCACATTCTCAGTGTCAACCTCCTTAATCTTCTCGACAAAGCCCATTACCTGTCCAAACTTCTCCTCGAACTCATCCAGCTCCTGGTCCGTGAACTTAAGCTTTGCCATACCTGCAATATGAACAATCTGCTCCCTGGTAATCACTGCTATCTCCTCCTTAATTCTATTTCAATATATTCTTAAGCTCATCCTCCCGGATGATTGGGATGTTTAGCTCCTGTGCCTTTGTGAGCTTGCTTCCAGCCTCTTCCCCAACAATTACAAAATCCGTCTTCCTGCTCACAGACCCAGTTACGGTTCCACCCATCCCGATGACCCTGTCCTTGATTTCATTCCTGGTCATGCCCTCTATGGTTCCGGTTATGACCACGGTCTTTCCGGTGAATATGGATTCCTCCTCCACCTCCACCTGCTGGTGGTGTGGCTTTACCCCTTCATTAAGGAGCTTTTCAATTCCAGATCGTATCATCTCATCCTGAAAGAATTCCACAATTGATTCCGCAACAATCTCGCCTATGTCCTGGATACCCACAAGGTCTTCCCTGGTGGCACCCATAATTCCCTCCAGGGAACCATATCTATCGGCCAGGTCCCTGGCCGTCTTGATTCCAACATTGGGAATCCCCAGGGCATAGATGAAGGAATGGAGACTGACATCCTTGCTTTTTTCAATGGCATCCACAAGATTCTGTGTCTTCTTCTCCTTAAATCCCTCCAAGTCCATTATATCACTGTATTTCAGCTCGTAAATATCCGGCAGGTCCTTTATGTCCAGCTTTTCAACAAAAAGCTCTGCAGTCTTCTCTGAAAATCCCTCTATATTCATGGCATCCCTGCTGGCAAAATGCACAAGCCTCGATACCAGCTGGGGCTTGCAGGACAGTGAGTTGGGGCAAAAGATATGGACACCGTTCTGGTAAAGCTCACTTCCACAGGCCGGACAATGGGTTGGCCTCTCTATTTCACTGACAGGTTCATCCGTCGGCATGCTGCCAAGGATCTCCGGTATTACATCATTGGACCTTCTGATCAGAACACGTCCGTTCAGCTTGACGCCCTTCCGTTCTATGTCATCGTAGTTGTTAAGGGTTGCCCTCTTTACGGTTACCCCTCCGATCTCAACCGGCTCCAATATGGCCGTAGGTGTTACCTTTGCGGTCCTTCCAACATTCCACTGAACTCCTATGACCCTTGTGGTCAGCTCCTCCGCCTCAAACTTGTATGCAATGGCCCATCGGGGGAACTTGTTTGTGTAGCCAAGAATCTCCCTTGTCTTTAGGTCGTTCAGCTTAATAACCATCCCGTCGGTAAGAACATCAAGGCTCTTTCTGCTTTCCTGCTGGCTGTGTATCTCCTCCATCAGTCTGTCTATGGAGCTGAAGACCCTGATGTATGGAAATACAGGAAGCCTGTTGTCCTTGAGGAATTCTATCATTTCCATATGCGTACTGAAGCTTTTTCCCTCCATGTAGCCCGTGTTGTAGAAGAAGGCGGAAAGCCTCCTTTTTTCAGTGACTCTGGGGTCAAGGTTCCTCAGGGCCCCAGCTGCAGCATTTCTGGCGTTTTTCAGCGGCTCATCGGCAGTTACATTGTAGGTCTCAAGAACCGACAGAGGCATTACACCTTCACCCTGAACCTCAACCTTTCCCTTGAAGGGAATCCTCAGGGGGATTGATTTTATGGTTTTAAGCTGTGGAAGGATTGCCTCTCCCTGGATTCCATTGCCCCTTGTGGCACCCTGGACAAGCCTGCCATCCTGGTAGGTGAGATTCACTGTGAGACCGTCGAACTTGAACTCCAGGACGAATTCAGGCTGGGGCAGCTTGTCTTCATTCTGGCTGTTGTAGTCACTGATTGTTCTTGCTATCTTCTCAGCCCAGGCTCTGAGCTCCTCCTCACTTTGACTCTTGTCAAGGCTCCAAAGCCTTCCAAGGTGGTTATGCTTCCTAAACCCTGATAGAACCTCCCCTCCTACACGCTGAGTGGGGGAATAGTCATAAACCATCCCAAGGTCCTTTTCAAGCCTTACCAGCTCATCATATAGTCTGTCGTACTCTGCATCACTGATTTCCGGACTGTCCAGGGTATAGTAGCTGTAGTTGTATCGGTCGATAAGCTGGATAAGCTCATCCAGTCTCTCCTTGTCAGCCATGAAAATCTCTCCTTTATCATATTATGGTTATGGGCGCCATGGACAGCATTAGGGTCTTGAGACCTCCACCGTCAAAGGCAATCCTTATCTTCTTGTCATCATCCATCTCTTCAATGCTTACTATCATACCGTTTCCGAACTTATCATGCCTGACCTTTGTCCCCACTGAAACCTTGACATCAGTGTTTGTCTTTTTTACAGGCTTTGGAACGAAATTATCCCTGTTATACTCCATGGTCCTTTTGACCTCAAGGGGATCCTTCTTCACTTCCCTTTTCTTTTCCTGAGAGGTGTCTATCTCCAGGGTATCCCCCATTTCCTCCAAAAAGCTTGAAGGAATTGTATAGTCTGTTCTTCCATAGATTGTCCTTGCCTTGGCACTGGTTATGAAAAGCTGGTCCTCTGCCCGAGTAACGGCAACATAGCAGAGTCTCCTCTCCTCCTCCAGGTCGTCCAGGGAGTCCATGCTCCTTGATATGGGGAAAAGACCCTCCTCCATGCCCACCAGGAATACAACCGGGAATTCCAAGCCCTTGGCACTGTGTACGGTCATCATTGATATGACATTTTCCTCGTCGGTTGTCTTGTCAACATCCGAAAGCAGGGATACGCTGGCCAGGAAATCCTCCAGGGTCCCCTCCGGATTCTTGTTTTCAAAATTCAAGGCTACGGACAGGAAGTCCTTTATATTCTCTATTCTGGTCTTGGCTTCAATTGTTCCTTCCTTCTCCAGCTCTCCTATATAGCCTGTTGATTCCATGGTCTCCTGAATGAATTCCTTCACTCCCATCAATTCCTTCTTGGCCATAAGGATGTTCATGGAGTCAGCAAAGGGTGAAATGGAGTTTATTGCCCTTGAGGAAAGCCCAGGCACACTGCTTCTTTCCAGTACGGCACTGTAGAGTGATTCACCCTTCTCCTCTGCATGTGCCTCCATCTTCTCTATTGTGGCCTTCCCGATACCCCTTTTGGGGGTGTTTATGATTCTCTTCAGTGCAATATTGTCATTTGGGTTCTGGATGAACTTAAGGTAGGCGATTATGTCCTTTACTTCCTTTCGGTCGTAGAACTTCAGGCCTCCTATCACCTTGTAGGGAAGCTCCTCTGCCATAAAGGCCTCCTCAAAGGGTCTGGACTGAACATTGGTCCTGTAGAGGATTGCCATGTCCTTAAGCTTATAGCCCTTGTATAGGAGATGGTGGATCTTTCTTGCCACAAAGAAGGCCTCCTCCTCGGAGTACTCCAGTCTTGTGTATATGGCAGGATTTCCTTCATTCTTGTCGGTCCACAGGTTCTTGTGCTTTCTCTGGGTGTTCCTTTTGATGACCTGGTTTGCCACCCTTAGTATGGCCTCAGTTGAACGGTAGTTCTGCTCCAGAAGTATAACCCTGGCCCCCGGAAAGTCCTTCTCAAAATCAAGGATATTTGTAATGTCCGCATGTCTCCAGGAATATATGGCCTGGTCTGAATCCCCCACAACGCATATGTTGTTGTGATGCCCTGACAGGAGCTTTACAAACTGGTATTGGATCTTGTTTGTATCCTGGTACTCGTCAACAAATATATGCTTGAATCTCTCCTGGTATTTCTTTAGAATCATTGGGTTGTTCCTAAGGAGCTCCACTCCCTTGATCAGGAGATCGTCAAAGTCCAGGGCATTGTAGAAGCGAAGCTTTTTCTGGTAGAGGGCATAGGCCTCACCAATGTTCCTTTCTCTGAAGTCTCCATAATTGTCGTTGATATATTCATCAGGGGATACCTGAGTGTTCTTCAGTTCACCGATTTTTGCAAGAAGGCTGTTTTCCTTGTACATCTCCTTGTCAAGGTTCAGCTCCTTCATGCATTCCTTTATAAGGGTC
>JANKMX010000004.1 GCA_024649995.1 Gudongella sp.
TCATACATAAGCAAGGGCTTTTCCATTCCTTCTGGAAAAGCCCTTGTTTTATGAGTATCTATGATAGTCTATTATTATCTGATTTCGAGAATATCAAACTGATTGTCTTTTGGGTTTCCAAAGACCTTCAGAGTATCTCCCGGCTTTGCAAACACGATGGGTGCTCCCAGCTTCTTTGCGTTGCCAACATATACCGTGTCCTCGCCTCTTGCCATGATGTAATAGATGGTGTTACCATCAATTACAACACTCTGGATCCTTTCAATTACAATTGATTGCTCATCAGCATCGGCACCTGGTATGCCAGAGGTATCCATTCTATCGTAATATTGGTTCATAACGTCCTGTACATTGTCTGCCACGCTTACATTCTGATAATTTTCCGCATCAACCAATGCAAACATCTTTGCCAGTCCGGAGGCATCCTTCAATCCAATCAGATATGTTGGCCTATCCTGTATGTTTAAAAGGACAGGAAACGCCGGTGTATAATTTTTCTCCTGAATCTGTCCAGTGGCAGAGTTCATGGCAGAAAACTCGTCAGCCGATGGTACCGAGAAAAACTTGGCTTCCTTTGTTCTAAGGTTCACAAAATAGAATCCGAGGTTGGATGAATCGCTCCTGATTGATGTGGATCCAGTGTATAGGTATATGTCATCATTCAGAGGAACATAGTTGTAGCCCTGGGTAGTCCTGGTTACATTTCTCTGACCAAATACTGAGTTTATGAAACCACCTGCAAGGCTGCCCCTGTAATCCAGCTGCTGAATTACAAGGCTTGAGGGATAGACCCGGTCCACCCAGGAGGGAACATCGGCGACGTCATAGTAGGTGGATGCACCTGTACTGCCGTTTGTGACTATGGCTCCCTTGACGTCCGTTCCTCCAAACATTCCAATCCGCCTTGTCAGGACTGATGTTATATAGAACCCCTTTCCTTCGTCATCCACCTCGAAGTTTGTCTCCCCAAACATCTTGGTGGGGTGCCTGAATCTTATGTGTCTTGTTATGTCCCTCATGAGGATGTCGCTCTTTGAGTACTTAAGGGGCTCAACAAGCCTTATAAGATCCGCCTCCTGTGTAGCCATGTCAATCTGAACGTAGTAGGGGATTCCGTTCCTGAAGTTGAGGAAGTACTTGATCAGGTCTGAGTACGCCAGTGGTGATACCCTGACTGGTACACCCTTGATATTTATCTGGGTGTAGTTTTCATTGATTTCAAACTGGGAAACTACCTCCTGGACAGAGCCCATCTGTCTGGCTCCGATTACCACTGCTGCATCCCGGTCCACAACAGGCACCTTGTCATAGCTTATCTCCTCCACCGTTTCAGCAAAGTTGGCCTCCTCCACCGGTATTAGGGCTGAATACCTCTTTGCATTGAATATTGGCTGAGACAAGAATCCCAGGACTATGGGTGCAACAATCAAAATCCCCACAAGGATAATTGAAACAAAGCCCGTGCGCATAATGGACATCTTGCCAAAAATCAGATTCAAGCCATTGTAGACCAAGATGGCAAATATTAAGAAGGAGTAAAACTCCTGTGCCATAAAATTCAATGCGGGAAGGGTAACAAAGAAAAAAGCAAGCATGATAGCCAACGTGGCAAGGATGATTATAAAAGGATTTTTACCCTTCCGGTTACTGTCCCTTGCCCTCATCTCCTGCTTGAAGCCTTCAAAGCTTTCTTTAAAGCCCTTGGATGGACCCTGCTGATTCCACTTCCCAGACCCTTTTCCAAAGTCAAAATTGAAGCCCTTAAAGTTGTTCTTATTGAAATCCATTATGTATTAGTCCTCCCTCTACACTTCCTCAGTCACAAATAATCATTCCAACAATAATTATTACCACCTTAAGTATACCCTTTTTAACCCTCTTGAACAAAAAAGACTCTCCCTTTTATGAGAAAGTCTATACATTATGGCGAATAAGTATCTAAATTGGTTTGTCACCAAATCTTATTATATATGATTTGCGATTTAAATCAAATTATCTAAAGATGGATATTATATAAGGTATCTTTCAATCTCCTCTTTGTATTTGAACAGGATTTCTTTTAATCTTTCAATTTTTTCTTCATAGTCTCCTTGACGTAAAAAGGATATAGCGACTACGTTATCAACCCTTCCATCTGGACTTCTCAATGGTATACCAACTCCGCAAATATATGAGGCAACCTCATCCAAGCTAATTACAAAGCCCTGTTTCCTTATTTGCTCATATTCAGATAGTATTTCTTCCTTTGTTGTCAATGTCTTTGAAGCGGTCTTTTCAAACACAGCTTCTTCAAGCAATGATTTCACAATATCTTCATTGTAATAAGCCATAAGGCATTTTCCGAAGCACCCCTTGTTCATTGAATAGAATGTTCCTGGTTTGTCGTTCACCTTCAGGTGATGGTTGTTCTCTATAGCATATATGGAAATCACATTATTCCCCTCTCTATGAGCAATTCCCACAGATTCCTTGGACTCATAAGATATTTTCTTGAGGATTGCCTCTATGCTCTTCTTGTAGTTTGCATGATGTAGGTACACATTCCCCATATGGTAGGTCATCGGTCCCATTTTGTAGACCTTGCTCATGTCGTCTCTTATAAGCATGCCCGCTTCCTCCAAAGATGTAAGTGTCCTGTAAATAGTGGTCCTGTTAAAACCAGTCATTTCAACCAAATCAGGAACTGAAAGCTCATACGGTTCCTCAGCAAACAGGCTTAAAAGATATAACCCTTTTTCCAAGCTGGTCATCTTGTCCTTTATCGTCAACTCCATACTCTCATCACCTCAATTCCAACACTTAGTTTTCTTCGATTGCCATCCTGTATATAAAACAAGCATAAAGCTTTGCTGCCAAGAGCATTGTCTCAATTGATATCCTTTCATCCTCCATATGAGCTGTCTGAGGGTCCTCAGGGAAAACAGGTCCCCAAGAAACAAACCTTTCCATGGATTTTGCATAGCTAGTTCCAGCAGCAACCTTGAGGCTGTCATCTACTCCATACTCTCTGCTAACCTCCCTCATTATCTGTAGAAAGGGAAGGTCGCCGGAAACCATCATTGGCTCAAGGTAATTGCTGATATCATAGCTATATCCAAATTCATCAGACATCTCTTGGAATCCTCTTGATATTTTTTCCAGTGTTGTCCCATACTTTTGTCTAATATTTACATTCAGCACCACCTTGCCATTTTCAAGCTTGAGGACTGTTGGTGCTGCAGTGGTTATACCCACATGCTCGCCTTGGTAGTTATCCAAACCGTCATCAATGTTTAAATCATTTGCCTTTCCATCATTTGCAAGGTACCTGGATACAAATCCAGCAAACCTAAAACCTTCCTCCTCATCCCTCAACTTTTTACACAATCCAATTATGGGATTGTTGCCTTCTTCAGGAGTGGAACTATGTGTAGAAATCCCATGAACCGTAATCTCTCTGCCATCATTAAACCTGATAAGAGCCTTAGATGGCACTGTGTTAGGGCTGTCCCCTCCCTTAAGCTCCAAAACGCTTGAAAGCATTGGTTCCTCAAAGCTTAGGATGACATCAGCATACCCCTTTTCAATGTTGAATACTGGAAATTCTCCGTCAGGAGAATAACCGAAATCCGGAACGGTGAATTCCTTCTTGAATGTCTCCATGTCTGTCCATTCACCTTCCTCGCTTGTGCCTATGATGAGCCAGACCTTCCTGTTAAACTTAACCCCTGAATCCAGTACTGCCTTCATTGCGTAAAGACTCATAATAACAGCACCCTTATCATCAGATGTACCTCTTCCCCAGAGAAAGCCATCTCTGCAGACACCTTCAAAGGGTTGATTTGTCCACTTTTCAGGATCACCTATACCTACAACATCCACATGGGTCAGTATGCCCAAGCACTGATGTCCTTCTCCCATTTCAACAATACCTACAGACATGTCGGAGGTGGTCAAGGTCCTAAAGCCCAGGTCTTTTGCCAAATTAAGAACATACTCAAGACTTTGGACGTTCTCCTCCCTATTTCCCGTGAAGCTTGGATAAGAAACAAGTTGGAGGATGTGTCCTATCATTTCATCCTTGGAGGACTCTATAAAATTATCAAGCTTTTTCCTAATCATCAGCATCTATTCCTCCATTCCACAGTAATCCACTGCCAGTTCCCTGTAAAAACATCTGGCTACTCCCAGCTCCTTAACAGCAATGCTCTCGTCTGCTGTGTGAGCAAGTTCCAAATCCCCTGGCCCTACGATTATACATTGGGCATCTGTAAAATCAGCAAGCACACCAGCATCAGACCATGCCGGAAAAGCAATGGGCTTGATTTCCTCCATCCCCAATCTCCCTAGTACCTTCATGGCTTTGCCGGCCAATGGATCCGTTAAATCCGTGCAAAATGGCCTGTGAGGGGGTATTTCATTCGGTTCTTTGTAGCTTCTTACCGAGGCTGAAAACCTTGGTTCTTCAGATCTGATACTGTCAATCAAGTTCTCCAGCTCCTGATATACCTGGTCCAGAGTTTCTTCAGGAACCCACCTTCGATCAATCTCAATTGTACAAGATCCAGGCACGGTGCTCGGCTGGTCACCACCCCAGATTCTCCCAATATTAATGGTTGGACTTCCTAATATGGGATGATTTCTGCCTTTAAGAACCTGAGTGTATTCCCTGTGTATCCTATCAATTAAAATTCCAGCCATTACTATGGCATTTATTCCCTTATCCATCTTCCCACCATGGACCTTTTTCCCCTTAACATCAACCTTGATCCATTCCAGACCCTTATGCCCCAAAGCAACCATCATCCCAGTAGGCTCTCCAATCACTGCTCCCTCAACAAAAGGGCCATACTTGGCTACATGTTCAATTCCTTTTCCGCCTATCTCTTCCTCTATAACACCTGCGAAAACCAGGTCACCTTTCAGTTCAACCCCTGACCTTTTTATATCTACCATTGCATAAATCATGGCGGCCAAGGCTCCTTTCATGTCACAAGATCCCCTTCCATACAGTCTCCCATCCCTTATAGCCCCAGAAAGATGGTCCACCATGTCGTATGCCGGCACAGTGTCAAGATGACCACAAAGCATCAAAGATCTTCCTCCTCCTCTGCCTTTCAGTGTAGCTACCACGTTGAATTTATTTTCCTCAATCTCAACAAGTTTAGAGCTTATGCCCTCCTCTTCAAAGATTGAATGTATATGCATTGCAAGTGCACTTTCACTATTGAAGGTATCATAGCAGCTTGGTATCCTAACAAGTGTTGATGCCAACTCTGCAACAGCCATGCTGTCGTCATAACAGTAATCTATCTCAGTTCTAAATGATGTATTTCCCATTATCTATATCTCCTTGGCGAAGTGACATGCAACAAAATGTCCACTTTCTAGTTCCTCTAAAATTGGTTCTATCTCCTTGCATATATCCTTGGCTATGGGACACCTGGTGTTGAACTTGCAACCCTTAAGTTCTTCAATTGGGCTTGGAGTCTCCCCTGGTAGAATAACTCTATCATTTCTCTTGTTTACTCCGGGTTGGGGCATTATTGCCGTCAAGGCTCTGGTATATGGATGAATACCCCTGTGGATAATCAAATCCGGTTTGCCTATTTCCATGATTTTACCAAGATACATAATTGCTATTCTATCAGAAATTAGCCAGGCCAATGAAAGATCGTGAGTTATAAAGAGGTAGGCTAGGTCTTTCTTCTCCCTCAGTTCAAGGAGAAGTCTGAGTATACCTGTTCTTATTGAAGCATCCAGCATGGAGACGGGCTCATCAGCCACCACAAATGTCGGTTCAAGGATCATTGAGCTTGCCAGGACCACCCTCTGTCTTTGACCACCTGAAAGCTCATGGGGATATCTGTAGAGATACTCCTCAACCGGACTCATCCCAGCCTGCTCCAGAGCTTGCCTTACCCTCTCCAATCTCTCAGCCTCTGTCTTCACAAGACCGTGAACATCAAGAGGTTCAGCAACTATATCCATTACTATATTCCTAGGATTAAGAGACTGATAGGGGTCCTGGAATATCATCTGGGCTTCCTGTCTAAACTTCTTCATAAATGCCTTGTCATTTTGTCTCACTTCTTCACCAAGAAAGTCAACAGAACCTTCTGTAAGGGGGGCCAGTTGAAGTATCGCCTTACCTGTTGTGGTCTTACCGCTGCCACTTTCTCCTACTAGAGATAGTATCTCCCCCCTTCCTATACTGAAGGATACTCCATCAACTGCCTTGAGTATGATTTTATTCTTTCTGATGATGTCTTGGGAAAGGCTTCTCTTGATATCAAAATGTACCTTCATATCCTTAATGTCAACAACATTGCTATTACTCATGGCTTACCTCCCCACTCCTGTGGCATGCTGCGAAGTGCTTGCCTCCAAGTTCTCTGCTCTCTGGCTCGATCTCCAAACAGATTGGGATGCCCATGTGGCACCTGGGGTAAAAACTACACCCCTTAATCGGCTCCAATAGATTTGGAGGAACCCCTTCTATGGCAGGGGGAAGTATTTTTTCCTTCCCAACATTGGGAAAGCAAGAGATCAGTCTTTGTGTATAAGGGTGGCCTGTCCTCATGAAAATATCATCAACAGTTCCGATCTCTACAATCTTACCTGCATACATCACCGCGATTTTGTCACAGGTCTCAGCAAGTATTGAAAGGTCATGTGTTATTAGGATAAGTCCCATTCTTAGTTCCTTGCGAAGCTTTTCAAGAAGATTCAATATCTGTGCCTGAACCATTACATCAAGTGCTGTTGTGGGCTCGTCCCCAATTATTACCTTGGGATTACAGGCAAGCGCCATGGCTATCATGGCCCTTTGCTTCATTCCTCCACTGAACTCATGTGGATAGTTATTTATTCTCTTGGCGGGCATTTCTACCAGTTCAAATAACTCCTCAGCTCTTTTCAGAGCCTCCTTCCTTGATACCTTCTCATGAAAAACCACTGCCTCAGCTATCTGATCTCCAACCTTCATAACTGGATTTAGAGCATTCATGGAACCCTGAAATATGATTGAAACATCCTTCCATCTTCTTGCTCTTATCTCGTTGTCGTTTAATTTTACAAGGTCAGTCTTCTCAAACAGTATTTCTCCTCCATGGATTTTCCCCTCTTTGGGTAAAAGTCTGGTAATTGAAAGAGCGCATGTTGTCTTGCCGCAACCTGATTCACCAACCAGGCCAAGAGCTTCTCCATAGTCCAAGTCGAAACTTGTTCCATCCACTGCCTTGTAAAGGCCCTTGGAGGTATCAAAATATGTTTTAAGGTCTTTTACTTCCAATAATGTCATAATTTACCTCCCTCTCAGCTTTGGATTCAGAATCTCATCGAAGGCATACCCTAGAAGAGTAAAGGACAGTACAACAAGAACGACACATATTCCAGGAGGCAGATAATACCAATACGCTCCAGCAGCTGTTGCTCCGCCCTCAAATGCATAATGAAGCATCATACCCCAGCTTGCCATTGTAGGGTCACCTAGACCCAGAAAACTCAGAGTAGTCTCTGACACTATTGCAACTGCAGCAACAAGAACTGTGTTTGCGAAAACCAGTGGAAATACATTGGGAAGGATATGCCTAAGCATTATATGAAGATTCCCTGCTCCTATTGATACGGTCCTCTCAACAAATTGCCTTTCCTTGATGGACATGGTTTGGGCTCTGACGACTCTGGCAGTACCTGCCCATCCCGTTATTCCAATAACAAATATAATGTTCCAGAGACTTGTTCCCAGGATAGCAGCAAGCACCATCATCAGAGGAAGCCATGGAATCACGAGGAAAAAATCTGTAAATCGCATAAGTACGTTGTCCAGACCCTTCCCGAAGTAACCTGCGAGTATTCCAACTAGAGTGCCTATAAACATAGAAATTAAAGTGGCTACGGCACCAATCAATAGAGAGATCCTTGCTCCGTGAATAAGGTTAGCCAAAATATCCCTTCCCATGTCATCAGTTCCCAAAAGATATTTCCCTGATGGAGGCTGGAGCATATCCTCAACTGCTCCAAATTCCATTGTGGAAAAGGGCACAAGAATGGGCCCAAATATTGCTACCAATATAAATACACCTAGAATTACAGCACCTGTGAGAGCCATTTTATTTTTGGCCACAGCTTTACCGAATTCCTTCATTTTTTTAATTCTTAATATCCATTTCATGGCATACCCCTCCCTCAGTTCTTGACTCTGGGGTCAATGTAGGAGTAGGTAATATCCGCTAATACATTGGCCAACACGACTGATAAGGTGACCAATAGAAATACACCTTGAAGCAGAGGGTAATCCCTTGCTCGCAAAGCCTCATACATCAATCGCCCCAGTCCAGGCCAGGAGAATATAGTCTCCACCTGAATTGCTCCAGCAACGACGAACCCGATGTTTATTGCAATTATTGTTATCATTGGAAGCATTGCATTTGGAAGAGCATGCTTCTTAAGGATGTACCTTTCCCTAAAGCCCTTGGCTCTTGCTGTAGTTATGTAATCCTCGCTCAATACATCTATAAGAGTGTTTCTCATGGTAAGTGCATACTGACCTATTAGTACCAGGCTCATAGTAAGCACCGGAAGTGCCAAATGCCTGAAAAGGTCCTTGAGCATCGCGAAAGTTGTTATGAAGTTCTTCCCGGGAGTAAACATTCCACTTGTTGGAAAAAGCCTCATCTGAACACTGAACAGAACTACAAGTATCATCCCAAGCCAAAAAGTCGGAACAGAATAGGTAACAAGGGAAAAGCTTAATGTTGCAACATCAAGCTTGGTCCCCCTCTTCCATGCAGCAATAATTCCCAGGAATATCCCCACCACAATTGCGACAATTTCGGCCAATCCAACCATAAGAACCGTAGGGAGAATCTTTTTTGCAACAACCTCGGCAACTGGAGCTTTATATACAAAAGAAATTCCCAGGTCCCCATGGATAAGGTTTTTGAAATATGTGAAAAACTGTAGATACCACGGCTGATCAAGGCCATAAAACTCCTTTACCGCAGCTATTGTCTCAGGAGTTGCCCTGGGATTCCTCATCATCATCGATAGAGGATTCCCGGGTAGCACCCTAAAGAGAATATAGTTGAAAACAAGCACCACAAGAATAGTCAGTAGTGCATATAAAAGCTTTCTGGCAATTATCTTTCTAGTCATATCTTAATCATCCTTTATTCAACTGGCTTAATATTAAGATAGTTGTAATCTGTAAGATTAAAGAAGTATGTTCCTGTTTCAGGAATTTGCTTGAAACCAGTCCATCTATCGGATCTTATGGCCTGAATATTGTTTGCATAAATAATTATAATATATGGAGCCTCTTCATATGCAATCTGCTGCATTTCCCATACCATCTCACGTCTTGCTTCCTCATCTAATTCCTGCTGTTGAAGAAGAAACAGTTCATCATATCTTTCGTTGGAGAAGAATGGCTCGTTATTACCGCCTATTTGGTCGGTGGTTAAAACACCTGTTATTACAGTGGGGTCGACATCCGATCCCCAACCCCAGATAAACATATCATAGGTTCCGCCAATTATCTGGTCATATAGGGCTCCGCTGTCCATTGTAACGTTATTTACCTTGATTCCAACTTCAGCCAAATCAGCAGCAATCATCTGACCACTCTTTACTTCTTCAAGATTATCTGCAATGGTAATAAGTTCAAATTCAAGAGGCTCTCCTTCTGAAGATTCCCTGACTCCGTCACCGTTTGAATCAACATATCCAGTTGAGTCCAACAAATCATTCGCCTTATCAATACTATAGCTTCTAAGCTCCGCTTCCGTTGGCTCATAGTGGAAGTAATCTCCAGGGTTAATCAGTGTTGTCCCAACAGTACCATGACCATTGTAGGCCATATCTACTATTTTTTGCTTGTTGATTGCCAGCTCAATTGCCTGGCGAATACCCTTTTCCTTAAGAAGGGGATTTCCACCGCTTTCATCAGCAGTCCAACAGTTGACTCCAACCTGCATAAAACCTTTTTCCTCACCTGAAATAACAGATACGTTCTCATCATCCATAAGCTGATTATATTGTGCAGTATTGAGATTGTTGGCTCCATCTATCTCACCCAGCATAAGGGATTGGGCCATGGAATCAATATTGTCGTAGCTTACGAAAATATATTCATCAACTTCTGGTATATCTCCAAAGTAATCTTCGTTTACAACTACTTTGACAAAGTTGTCTCCCTGAGAGTCGAATTTATATACTCCGGTTCCAACAGGATTTTCATTGGCCCAAATCTCCAGCTCTTCATCTGGTATTTCGCTCAGAATATGCTCTGGTAGAATAGGCGTTGAATTCATCAACATATTAGCCTTTGGAAAGTCAGTAGAAATAACAACTGTGTTTTCATCCGGGCACTGAATGTCAGTAATTCCTGTCAAGTATGAACTGTACATGTATCCCAGTCCTGTATCCATCATAAGCTCATAGGTGTATTTTACATCATCTGAAGTAAACGGCTCCCCATCGTGCCATTTGACCCCCTCCTGAAGGTTGAATGTCCAGGTAAGCTCATCTTCGCTTGTGTCCCAGTCCTTTGCCAACCCTGGGATAGGCTCGTAATTTTCATCATACTTAACAAGTGGATCGTAAATCAGCATGAAAAACTCATAAGTTGCCTGCATATAGGATGAAAGGGGATTCATTGTATCAAAAGCAGCACTGGATCCTACAGTGAATGAATTTATCTCCTCCTCTGAAGTCTGACCGCTTCCACCACAACCAATTTGCACTATGCTTAAAACAAAGATCAAAGCAAAAATTGTATACTTCTTAAAACGTGTTTTCACATGTATTCCTCCTTATATTTAGTTAATCTTCTATGATACTCCACTTTCCAAAACTGTAAATGTCTTGTTGTCAGCATCCAGTTTTACTCTTACCCCTATAGGTAGTGTAGCAAGGTCCTTTGAATGTCCCAAGGGAAGACCATACAAAACTGGGATTTCAAGAGGCTTTAGGTAATATTCCAAAACATCCTCAAGACTGGTGTCACTGAAAAATCCTGGATTGTGTTTGAAAGGAACGCAACTTTCACTGTCTCCAACTACAATCCCCCTCACATCCTTAAGCTTTCCTGCATTCCTAAGGTGTGATAGATTATGGTCGAATATCCATGGTTCTGTTTCTACATCCTCAATCAAAAGAATCCTGTCCTTGGTGTCTATCTCATATGGGGTTCCCAGGCTTGCACACACAAGCGTCAGGTTTCCCCCTATCAGCTCACCCTCAGCCACTCCTGGTCCAATACTATGAAGCCAGGCCTTTTTATCGGCAAGTTTAATTTCTCCTACTGGCTCTGTTGAGGACAATGCCTTGAAAAAGTGTTCCTTTGTATATTCTGTCAACTCTTTAGGATTAAACCTACTCATTCCGGGCCCATGAAAGGTCACTACCTCTGATTTCTTATGTATTGCAAGGTGCAGGGATGTTATATCGCTGAAGCCCGTCAGAATCTTTGGGTTGCTCCTTACCACATCAAAATCTATAAGATGGATGATCTGTGCTGAGCCATATCCCCCCTGAGTCACAAATACCGCATCAATGTCATCCCTTCTGAACATCTCATTGAAATCTGCAGCCCTTTCCTCCTCGGATGCAGCAACAAAGCCCTTTGTTTTATTCACATTTTTTCCAACAACAACTTTGTAACCAAGATTTTCTAGATATTCAGCACTTCGTAGTACATCACTCTTTTTTTCTGAAGGGCTTGCAGGTGAAATAACTCCGATGGTATCTCCCTTCTCAAGTCTTTTTGGTTTAATCATAGGCATCCTCCTTTTCCATTTTGTTCATATAATGAACGTCATTTCATATTTTAATCACTTTACTCAATTATACTCTTGCTCAATATCTTTAGTCAATAAAATTGTCGTTTGATTATGAATTTTTTGATAACTTACCCTATATTGTGTTTTCTCTCTTTATTGTTTCATCACTTTGGCAACAATAGTTCATGAACAACATTTTTAACCCATCCTAGCCTGCAGCTGGTCAAAAGGTCAAAATGGGCACAAAAAAATCAACACCCTGTAAGTGTTGATATTGGCGGAGAAGGAGGGATTTGAACCCTCGCGCCGGTTGTGCCGACCTACCGCTTTTCGAGAGCGGACCCTTCAGCCACTTGGGTACTTCTCCTATGGAGTTGACAAATAATATTATACAGCCGATTTCATAAGTTTGCAAACATCTTTAGTGGAATGGTTTCAGAAGCCTGCTATTCCTTTTCAAGCCTGCATACCACCTCATAATAGGCTGCGTGCATCCCCATCCTTGAATAACGTTCAGGAATAATCTGGTTGATTCCTCCACCCTTTCTGGTCCATCCACCCTGGTATATCTTAACCCTGTCAGGCAAGATATCTCCATCCAGCTTAAGGATGGCTTTAATTGAACCCTTTTCAGTCCATACCCTTACCTTGTCACCATCCTCCATTCCAAGATCCTTGGCTCTTGCAGCTGCCATATGGACTGTTGGGACATGGTCTCCTTCAACAAGTGCAAAATGCTGTGAATGCAAGGATCCCCTTAGCTTTGGAGTGATCAGGTAAAAGGGGTATTCCTTGGAAATTTCAGTCTCAAGGCCCCTGTGTCCAGCTGTTGGAGAGAAGCCCTCCTCTTCTGCTGTTTCCGAATAAAACTCAAATTTACCTGAAGGGGTTAAAAACCTTCCGTCACTCCAGGGAATATCAAGGATCCCTGGAACCTTGATGGGTTTTTCCTTCAATTCATCAATATCAATCGTTTCCCTCATGGGCTTTGATATCATATGGATCCATTCCTCCTGGGACATGACTGGGAAGTCCTTAAGGTCCAGTCTCCTTGCCAGCCCGTTAAGGATGTCGATCTCTGAAAGGACTCCCTCCGGGGCTTCAATAACTTTGTTGCAATAGTTTATATAGCTGTGGTTGGCAGGAGGCATGACAATATTATCCTCTTCAAGAGGATGCTTTACCGGAAGAACAACATCCGAGGCAGCTGCCGTGTCTGTAAGGTACAAGTCAAGGGTGACCTTAAAGTCCACTGACTGGAAAGCCCTAAGGATTTTATCAGTGTCCATACCCTGGTTTACAGGGTTTGCCCTTGATGTGTATATAATCCTTACTGGAGGCTTCTTCTCATTCAGGATAAAGTCTCCAAGAAGCGGCCTGTCATAGGTCCTTCTTTCCCTTGCCAGCCCTCCTCCCTTGAGGAAGTCCTCATCAATGAGCCCATTGGATACGCTGTTGTTGTAGCTAACTCCTCCACCTGATTTCCCAATGTTTCCTGTTACAGCACCAAGTGCGTCTATTGCCCTGACCGTATCCCCTCCGTTTGAATACCTTTGGATACCAAAGCCAAGGACTATGGCAGCGGGCTTTGTTCTTCCGTAGTCCAGGGCAAGGTCTTCAATTTCCTTGTGGGGAAGTCCTGTTGTTTCTGAAACCTGATCCCTGTCCAGGTCCATCACAGCCTCTTTTAGGTATTTAAAGCCAAGAGTATTCCTTTCTATGTAATCCATATCCACAAGATTATTCTCAATCAGAACCTTGATCATATACATTGCCAAAAGTCCGTCCGATCCGGGCTTTGGAGCCAGGTGAAGATTGGACATGGCGGTAGTTTCCGAATGGAGTGGGTCTATTGTCACAAGCCTTGCTCCATTCTCCTTTGCCTTCTTGATGAATGGGACCATATGGGGTCCTGTGGTCACGGGATTTCTTCCCCAGATTATTATCATCCTGCTGTTGAGATAGTCCGTTGGTTCATGGGCAAGGCATTTCCCGAAATCGTACCTCTGGGCCTCCACTCCGGCCCCTGCACACAGGCTTCCAGTGGGCATGGTCACACCACCGTAGGCATTGAAAAACCTCTGGTCTGCCTTTTTTACCACTCCTGAATTTCCAAATTCACTTATGTATAGAAGGGCTGTTGTGGGCTGGTCCTTCTTCAATTTAAGAAGCTTCTCTGCAACCAGGTCCAGAGCCTCCTGCCAGCTTGCCTCCCTGAGGGCTCCAGCTTCCCGTATAAGGGGTTTTACCAGCCTTTCCCTGCCGTTCCTCATCTTTATGTGTTTGTAGCCCTTCTCGCAAAGAAAGTGCCCTGTCACCGGATTCTCAGGATTACCAACAAGCTTTGTGAACTGTCCGTCCTCCACAAGGGCCTTAATTGAGCATGAATCCCAGCAATCCAGGGTGCAGGCAGTACTGATCCATTTCTTTTCCATGGTGGCCTCCTCTACTTACTCTTTCTCAGCTCTCTGAAGAAATCCTTCAAAAGCTGTGCACACTCTTTTTCCAGAACTCCTGTTTTCATCTCCACCCTGTGATTAAGCCTTGGATGCCTAACAAGGTCCTCCACAGATCCACAGCAGCCGTGTCTTGGGTCCATGGCTCCAATTACAAGCCTTGGTATCCTAGCGTTTACAATAGCCCCTGCACACATGGCACAGGGCTCCAGGGTGACATAGAGGGTACAATCTACAAGCCTCCAGCCTCCAAGATAATTGCTGGCCTCCTGTATTGCCATTATCTCAGCGTGGGCTGTGGGGTCCTTTTCTGTCTCCCTTCTGTTGTAACCCTTTCCTATAACCTTGCCATTATATACAACAACAGCACCCACTGGTACTTCGTAGGTGCTGGTTTTGGCAATTTCCAATGCTATTTTCATGTATTTTTCATCCATTTTAGATCACCTTTATATAAATGGTGCACCCGAGAGGAATCGAACCCCTGCTCATGCCTTAGGAGGGCACCGCTCTATCCTTCTGAGCTACGGGTGCAAGTCACAAGGATATTTTACAACTATTTTAAGCCTTTGTCAAACATATACGGCAAATTAAAAGCCGGATTGTGTATATAACACAACCCGGCCAATTGATTTCTATGCAGCTTTCTCTTTCTTGTTCTGCATCCTCTGGATAAGATATGTTCCAACCAGTACCACAAGTCCAAAAGCATCTGACAGGTAGCCTGGATTTAGAAGCATCAGTGCTGCTACTGCCAGTAGAACCCTTTCTATTATGTTGGTTCTTCTTATTAGGTAGGCCTCAACGGCCGCAGCCAGACAGAGTATTCCGATTACTGCGGACAGTATTACAGGTAGTGCCTGAATGAACGGCATAAACACCACTGTTGTACCCACTATATCCTCAACCATTATAAGCTCTGGGTTAATTGCGAAAATATAAGGAACTATAAAGGCGGCCAGGGCTATCTTCAAGGCCTGGAAGCCCGTCTTCATGGAGTTGGACCCTGCTATTCCCGCACCTGCATATGCTGCCAGCGCCACCGGTGGAGTGATGTCTGCAACCACACCAAAGTAAAGAATGAAAAGGTGGGCTGCCAAAAGGTTTACTTCAAGCTTTATAAGTGCAGGTACTGCCATTGTAGCGAGTACGATGTACTTGGCTGTTGTTGGAAGTCCCATACCAAGTATTATTGAAGCTACCATGGTAAAGAACAAGGTCAACAGAAGATTTCCTTGAGCTACCGTAACGATTATTTCAGCTATCCTTAGTCCAAGTCCTGTCAGTGTTACAACCCCAACTATCATACCAGCTGTGGCGCAGGCACAGGCAACTCCCACAGACCCCTTTGCTCCAGCTTCAAGTGCACCAAGAAAATCCTTGAACGTAAAGGATCCGTCTCTTCTTACTACCGCTGCTATGATCGCTACAACCATACTGATTATTATAGCCTTGAATGCTGCAAGTGTAGGCGTGTTTCCTGCTATCAGGAAGTAAACAACACTCACCAGTGGAATCAGAAGGAAGCCCCTACTTAGCAATAGCTTGCTTACCTTGGGTAGCTTATCCCTGGGTATTCCAACAAGTCCCAGTTTGGATGCCTCAAGGTGTACCATTGTACCAACTGCGAAGTAGTACAATACTGCAGGTATTGCCGCTGCTATTATTATCTGTAGATAGGATATCCCTGTAAACTCTGCCATTATAAATGCTGCAGCTCCCATTACCGGAGGCATTATCTGGCCACCTGTGGATGCTGCTGCCTCAACTGCACCGGCAAAGTAGGGCTTGTATCCTGTCTTTTTCATCAAAGGTATTGTAAATGCACCGGTTGTTACGGTATTTGCAACTGAACTACCTGAGATTGATCCCATGAATCCACTGGCTACTACAGCCGTCATTGCAGGACCACTCTTAAGGTGTCCGGTCATTCCAAATGCCATGTCAATAAAGAACTTTCCAACGCCTGTCTTATCCAGGAAGGACCCAAACAAAATAAACAGGAATACGAAGGTCGCTGATACACCTGTAGGTATACCCATGATACCCTCAAGACCCATGTACATGTGTGATACTATCCTAGTTAGCGAGAACCCCCTATGAGCAAGGATTCCTGGCATCTGTGGTCCAAAGTATGCATAGCTTAGGAACACTATTGCAACAATTGGAAGTTCTGGACCCACTACCCTTCTTGTTACCTCAAGGGTAAGTAGTATTGCGGCTATACCGAATACAAGGTCCAATGGGGTCGCATTTCCTCCCTTAAGAGCCATCTGCTCAGGGAATAGGAATATGTATCCAAATACCACTATTGCAACGCCCATCAATATAAAGTCAAATATTGCAGGTTTTTCCCTGCTTGACTTCTTTCTTGCGGGATAAAGGAATAATCCAATTATAAATGCAAATATAATATGTAGCGATCTCTGTCTGTAGGATAGCAGCGTTCCAAAGCCTGCAGTGTATAGGTGGAAGGATGACATCGCTATTGCTATTATCATAACAACCTTTGAAAGTGTACCCTTCATCTTTCTAAGCTTTGACGCTTCCTTGTCGTAGGATTCCATCAAGAGGTCCACATCCAGCGCTTCATCATCCAAAGCAGTTCCTCCTGATGTGTCCGCTATTACAGTCTGCTCTTCAAGAATCTCATCATCTTCTGAATTTATACTGTCATTATTCTCAACTAGTTTGTCTTCTTCAAGATTTTCATTGTCTAATTTTTTGTCGTCATTCATTTAAACCCCTCCTTTGCCAAATAAACTATTATTGGAGTCTTTTGGGTTTCAAATTTTACTCCTTCGGTAGGCTCTGAAAATTCAACGAAAAGGTATGTTCTTCCCCCCACCGTCAGTTCGTGATTTGCCCTTACTGCTCCTGTTCTGTAAACGAGGTTTGTCATTTTTTGGTCAATGTTGTACAGTCGAAAACCCTCCTCAACTATATCAAAATCGTACGGACTTGTAGCCGGAAGTCCAGCGCCGTAGGACTGAAAAACGGTTTCCTCAAGTACAATCTCTCCCTCTTCAATGGTATACATCTCCCATACAGGGGTCCGTTCAACGGAATGTATGTATTTAATCGTGAAGGACTTGTCCTCCCTCGGCCACCATGAGCTAAGATACTCTCCACTTCTTGAATCAGAGGCCTTTAGAACCTCAATTGGATAAAGCATCGTTCCAATCGCCAGTAGAGCCACGACCACAGCCAAAATCCTCTTTAATAAGGGAAAGGTACTGATACTATCAGTACCTTTTCCATTGAATTCTTTACTACTCGATGCCTTGCTCATCGTAATACTTCTGAGCACCTGCATGAAGGTCTATTGGCATACCTGCCAATGCAGTTTCCAACTTAATGTCATTTCCTCTTGCGTGTGTATCTATGATTACCTGTCTTTGCTCGAACATGCTCTTGGTCATGTTGTAAACCAAGTCCTCGCTTAGGTCCTCTGGTACTATAAGCATTGCCATTACCGCTGCTGATGTAACATCTCCGCTCATACCATTGTAGGTATCTCCAGGGATTGATACTTCAGTGTAGAATGGATATTTCTCTGCAAGTGTAGCAATTCTTCCTGCGTCCATTGCAACTACAACGATATCAGCAGTTTGTGTAACCTCTGTTACAGCTGAAGTTGGAAGTGCGCCTGTTACGAAAGCAGCGTCAACCTGCTTGTTCTTAAGCTGGTCAGCAGCCTCGTTGAATGAAAGGTAGTCAGCTTTTCCAAGGTCATCATAAGTCATACCGTACTCTTCAAGAATCTGTCTTGCATTTACCTCAGTTCCTGATCCAGGAGCTCCAACTGCAACCTTCATTCCAGCAAGGTCCTCAATGCTTGTGATTCCTGAGTCAGCAGTAGCTATAACCTGAATAACCTCAGGATAAAGCATTGCCATTCCTCTGATGTTTGTTATTGGCTCTTGGCCGTCAAATGTCTCTGTTCCTGTCCATGCATAGTAAGTTACGTCGTTCTGTACAAAAGCAAGTTCCGCTTCTCCTTGAGCTACAAGGTTAACGTTCTCAGCTGATGCTCCAGTTGACTGAGCATTTGCAGTTACTCCCGCAATATTCTCGTTGAATATCTTGGCAATTGCTCCTCCAAGTGGGTAATAAGTACCGCCCGTTCCTCCAGTTGCTACAGATAGGAATACCTCTTCTGCTGGAGCATCTCCAGGCTCTTCTCCGGCTGGCTCCTCTGCTGCTGGTGAGCAACCTACCATAAGTGATAGAGTCAGTATAAATACCAACCATAATGATAATGTCTTTTTGTTCATATTCATCCCCCTTTTTGATTTTCTACCTTTCCAGTTGCCCGATTCTGACTATTTGGACAACTTGTAAGTACATTATAACTCAATTTTAAGTGATAATCCACTAAAATTTTGTTATATAATTGTTAAAGATGACAATTCCGCCATTTACAGACTCATTATATAGAAAAGTCCGAAGATTTTCTCTTCGGACCATAACATTCTATTTTTCAAGCTTTTCCATGCCTCCCATGTACTTTCTGAGGACTTCGGGAATGATCACAGATCCGTCCTCCTGCTGGAAATTCTCAAGTATCGCTGCAAAGGTCCTTCCAACTGCAAGGCCACTTCCATTTAATGTATGGAGGTACTCAACCTTTCCGTTATCCTCCCGTCTAAATCTAAGGTTAGCCCTTCTTGACTGGAAGTCCTCGAAGTTGCTGCAGCTTGAAATTTCAACATATCTGTTGTAGCTTGGCATCCATACCTCAACGTCATAGGTTTTTGCTGATGAGAACCCAAGATCTCCAGTGCTTAGCATCACAACCCTGTAAGGAATCCCTAGCCTTTTGAGAACCTCCTCGGCATTGCTTGTAAGGGTCTCCAGCTCTTCATAGGACTTGTCTGGATGGGCAAACTTCACCATCTCCACCTTGTCAAACTGATGGTTTCTTATAAGGCCTCTGGTGTCCCTACCGGCAGATCCCGCCTCTTGTCTGAAGCATGGTGTATATGCAGTGAAATATACAGGGAGCTGGTCCTCAGTAAGAATCTCATCCCTCAAGAGATTTGTAAGGGGAACCTCCGCAGTTGGTACTAGGAAAAAATCCTTGCTTGGAACATGGAACATATCCTCTTCAAACTTAGGCAGCTGGCCGGTTCCAATCATGCTGTCCCTGTTCACCATAAATGGAGTGGACATTTCAGTATAGCCGTGCTCACCTGTATGAAGGTCCAGCATAAAGCTTATTATGGCCCTTTCAAGTCGTGCACCCGCACCCTTGAAAACGCTGAATCTGGCCCCTGATATCTTTGATGCCCTTTCAAAGTCAAGGACGTCCAGCTCAGTACCAATATCCCAGTGAGCCTTTGGTTCAAATTCAAACTCCCTTGGGGTTCCATCCTTTCTAACTTCAACATTATCCTCATCGGACTCTCCTTCAACCACAGTACGGTGTGGGGTGTTTGGAATCTGAAGAAGAAGGGTCTTTAACTCATCGTCAACATCCTTCACCTGGCCATCGAACTCCTTGACCTTTTCAGAAAGCTCCTTCATCTGGGCAAATATTGGCTCTACATCCTTGCCCTCCTTCTTTAGCTTTGGAATCTCCTTTGACACCTTGTTCTGCTCTGCCTTCATCTCCTCAACATGGACAAGTATCTCCCTCCGCTTCTCATCGAGCTCCAGGACCCTGTCGATTGGATAATTCCCGTGCCTTTTTGCCAGAGCTTCCTTTACCTCCTGTGCATCCATTCTGATTCTCTTGATATCCAACATAATATTCCTCCTCCTGTTCTGAATAATAAAAAAACCCCCGTCCCACAATAATAGGGACGAGAGTATACCCGCGTTGCCACCCTAGTTAACCGCATAAGCGATTCACTCGAATATTTCAGGCTCAAGGTTGGATTCTGCACTTCCATCTGACGGTTTCCACCATCCACCGACTCTCTAAAAGACTTCCCTGCATACTATTTCCCTTCACTGCCTTATTTAATTAAAATCCATTATAGCACATCTGAGTTCAATGTCAATACATTACTCCACATATGGTGGAATTTCCACAGTCACAATCTCTCCAACAGCTCCCATTTCCAGTTTGTTAAGAACCATCCGATAAATTTCGGGCGACCCGGATGTAAGAACCTGGAGGGTTCCCTTGCCTTCCCTCTTCAGGATTCCCTTCTCGTGGAGGACCACCCTCATGGCCTTGGCCTGCTGGAAGCCTGGGTTTATGTAGTTGAGGGTTGGGTCAAGCTCAAGGAAAATATCCTCGACTATTGGGTAATGGGTGCAGGCAAGAACAATATTGTAGAAATTTCCCATCTGGGATATGCTCTCGAGATGTCCACCTATTGTGTCGTAAATCTCCCTGGATTTGTAATCCCCCTTATCCACCAGCTCAGCAAGCTTGGGACTCTTCTCGGAGGAGATATCATAATCCTTCCTTCTCTCCCTTAGTAGCCTTTCATAGGCCTTGGTCCTTATGGTGAAATCAGTTCCAAGTATTACCATCTTGTCTATTCCCATGTTATCGATATGGTCAACAGTCGGGGTGATTATGTCCACAATTGGGAAATCAAACTTGTCCCTGAATCTGTCAGCTATAGTTGAAATGGTGTTACAGGCTATTGCAACCATCTTGACATTTCTCTTCTCAAAATACTTTAACATTGCCATTGTTAGTTTGTATATCTCATCCTCGTCACGGTTTCCATAGGGTACATTCTTGCTATCCCCAAAATATATGATGTCCTCATGTGGCAGTATCTTCTGGATTGACTTCACAACAGTCAACCCTCCTACCCCTGAATCCAACACTCCAATAGGTTTTTCCATCTGATTCCTCCTAAATTATAGTGACATGTCTCCCCTTTTGATGTAGCCTCTTTTCCTCATCCATTCAGATACTGAAAAGGATATGAGACCTGGGAATACAAAATGCATCATAAGAATAAGTAAAAATACATATAGGCTTGGTCCCATGGTTTCAATCATTGCAAACTGGCCCACAAGGCCGCTTGTTCCCATACCGGCACCCAATGAGTTGCTTCTCATCTCCAGCAGATAGGTTGATACTGGTCCAAGTATTGCCGAGGCAACTATTGAAGGTATCCATATCAATGGGTTCCTTACAATATTGGGTATCTGGAGCATGGAGGTTCCAAGCCCCTGAGCAACAAGTCCTCCCATACCATTCTCCCTATAGGATGCAACGGCAAATCCAACCATGTTGGCTGCACAGCCAACGGTAGCTGCACCGGCTGCAAGTCCAGACAGATTAAGTGATATTGCAAGTGCTGCAGAGCTTATTGGTAGGGTTAATGTTATTCCCATAATCACAGAAACTATTATTCCCATTGGTATTCTGTGCAGCTCCGTTGCCTGATTTATAATGGCTCCCACTCCATTCATAAAGGCGGCTATGTATGGGGATATGTAGCTTCCAACAAGTCCTCCCGCGAGAATTGTTATCATTGGAACCAGTATGATATCAAACTTTGTTCTTCCTGCCACAAGCTTTGAAAGCTCCGCCCCAGCCAGTGCTGCCACAAAGGCACCAACTGGCTCGCCAATGGCAATTACAGCTGTAGCTCCATCAAAGGAAACGCTTCCAGCACCTATTGCTCCAGCAACTGCCGATGCAAATATTCCAAGAGGAGGGGCTCCAACACTGTAGGCAACTCCAACTCCGATAGCAGGTCCCATCATTCTCTGGGCAACATTTCCGAAATAAACTAGGGATGGTATGTCTCCATATACTCCAATCTGCCTGATGATAAGTCCGATCAGGAGGGATGAAAAAAGTCCTAGGGCCATCCCGTTAAGTGTTCTTACAATATAGTCCTGTATTCCTGTTGCTTTTCTTGCCATCCTTCGACTCCTTTTAAAATTATTCCCATCTGAGATCCTTTCCATAGAATCTTAGGGGTATGAATTTATCAAATATCCTTGAGAATACCCTGTCGGTATATATCTCAGATATTTCATTTGGTGTAAGGTTTGTTGATATTATGGTCTTTTTACCTGCAAGCAGTCTTGTGTTGACTATGTTGAATATTTCAGCATTAGTAAAGGTGTTAGAAATTTCCGTTCCAAGGTCATCGATTATCAGGAGGTCCGCCTGAAAAAGCAGGTCGTACTCATAGTCGGAAATCTCCCTGTTTCCCTTGCCAAACCTACGCTTCTCAAGAATGTCGAGAATTGTGAAGGCGGTCTGGTAGATGACTATCTTGTTCTTGTCTAGAAGCGCCTTGGCGATGCAGCTGCAAAGAAATGTCTTCCCGAGACCGGTTGTTCCGTAAAACAGCAGGTTTTCACCATTATTCTCCTCAAAGCTACCGATAAAGCCTTCCGCATAGCTTAGTATGTCCAGCATGTTTTCCCTGGGAGTAAGGTCCTCACCATCAAAGGGTTCCTTGCTGAACAGGTCTATGTTGAAGTTCTGAAAATTCTCCTTGTGGAGTATGTTCTCCAGGTTTGACATCTTGTAGGACCTGTTGATAAGAAGCTGCTTCATGCAATTGCATCTTTTGGAATCATCCACATAGCCGGTATCCTTGCAGAGCTTGCAGGAGTATTTGGGCTCCAGATAGTCCGCGGAGATGTTCCCCTCCGTCAGGACAAAGGCCTTCTCCATCTTTAGGGATTCGATCTTTTCCCTTGCATCCCTGGCCGCCTTTTCCGACTCCTCTGGCTCCAGAAGCACCTTTTTTGCCATTTTAAGACCAGTATTCCTAATCTCATCATCCAGCTCCTTTACCCTGGGAAGCTTTCTGTAGACCTCCTGCTGCCTCATTCTCAAATCCTTATCCGCATTGTCCCTTCTCTTTTCATATATTAGTTGTATCTCCTTCAATACAGGGTTATTCATCAGAACCACCGCTTCCCTTCATTCTGTGGGCTTCACGCTTTCTCTTGGCCATCTTCTCAAGATCCTCCGGCGAATATTTGGCACTGCGCTGTTCAAAGTTGTGGAATCTTGTCTTGTGAGGTGTGGCCTTCTTCCCTGACGTCTTGTAGGTCTTTCTTTCAGGCTTATCCTCAGGCTTATCAAGAAGCTCTATGTCCTCAACCCTTCTTATTCCCTTCCTGTACCAGTCGCTAATGACTCCGTCAATGTAGTTGACGGTTGGGTACTGAACCTTGTTGGCAGCTTCACATCCCTTTAACACAAGCTCCATTGAGTAACTGTACTGATCAAACCACTTGTTTATAAGGTTAAGGTCCCCATCTGTGACTCCCTTGTGTTCAAGGCCAATGGACTTCATGACCTTCTGGTACCTGAAATATTTCTGGTCAACCTTGTTGAAGTGTTCCATTACCGCATCCATGTTGGTCAGTCCCTGATCATACCAATTTCTTATAATACCTTCAATGTATTTGATGCTCCTCTTGTTCTTCATCTCAGCCCCATAGCTGAAGGCCTTCTCGATTACATCTGGATTCATATTATAATCCTGAATCCAAGATAAAATCTGCTTTTTCTCCATTGGAGCGGTCTGTCTTCTCATCATAAAATCTATATTGTTGAACATCTTGTTAACAACAGGTATCTGGTTTGCCTCTATAAGATCCTTCTGGCTTGATGACCGAGGTCCTTTATCCTTGGCTGCACTGGTCTTACTCATAAGATTGTTCTTTATGAAAAGCTGCTTGAGGTTTAAAAATACAACCTGGTAATCTATATCATCCATGCCTTCTTTTCTTATGATCCCCTTGTTCTCCCAAAAATCCCAGGCCCTTAGGACGTCCTCCATTGGAATATCCAGATGCTTGGCTATGGTCTTGTTGGTTACCTCTATCCTATGGTCCCTGTCATGGGCATATTTATAGCCCAGCAAATAGACCTTGACGTAGGTTCCATTGGCCATGGGCATGTAGTCGTTCAGAAATATATTCTCTATGGGAGTGTCACCCAGATCCATATCCGTGGTTTCAATTATAAAACTCATTAGTCAATCATCCCCTCAAGCCCATCTTTTCTATCTTCATATCTTTTCCTGGTTAGTTTCATTTTGTAGATATAATTATATATCTTTTCATCTTTAAATACAAAACAAGATTTTGAAGCCATTATGTCAGGGTGGTCTCTGGATATTCCCTCTACAGGGAAAAGGTCCGTGTAGTATTGGATTGGAATGAACCCCAGCTTCTCGTATACCCTTATGGCCCTCCTGTTGAACTCTGCCACCTCAAGATAGAGGGTCCTCATCCTCATCTTTTGGAAATATTGGGGCAGAAATGCTTCCAGGCTCTCCGTTCCGTAGCCCATATCAAGGTACTCCGGGTCAAATACAATCCCCAGATATGAGCTCCTTCTTATGAAGTCCTTGTTTTTTATCCCCAGGTATCCCACAAGCCTTCCATCTTCATTGTGGATGCCGAAGTATTTGTTGAATATCGTAAAGGTCTTGTATCTGAACCATTTCCTTATTTCACTGTCGTTTTCATAGGGGAAGTTGTAATCTCCCAACAGCACAGTATCATGGACTCCCCAATCTCTCATGGATTTTGCATCCTCAAGTGTCAAGGGAGATAATGTGACTCTTTTTCCTTTTATTATCATCTTTTTCACATCTCCAAAAAAATAACCTCGAGGTCTCCCCTCGAAGTTATTTTACACTATAATCCTAAGTTAATCAAAGACTAGTTTACGTATCCATTATTCACCAGAATGTGTCAATCATGGGTTTAATCCAGCCTTTAAAATCTATCTATCCATTACCTGGCTCCATATACCTTTCCATATTGAGAAACTTTGTGTATTCATGCTTGAACACAAGGTCAACCTGTCCTGTGGGTCCATTCCTGTGCTTTGCAATTATTACCTCACCTATGTTCTTCTTCTCCGACTCCTGGTCGTAGTAATCATCTCTGTACAGGAACATTACAACATCCGCGTCCTGCTCAATTGCACCTGATTCCCTCAGGTCGGAAAGAATGGGTCTGTGGTCCGAACGAAGCTCTGGAGCACGTGACAGCTGTGAAAGCGCTAGTACCGGACATTCCATTTCCTTGGCTATGGCCTTCAATCCCCTTGATATTGCAGAGATTTCCTGCTGTCTGTTCTCAACACGCCCATCAGCCTGCATCAGCTGAAGATAGTCAATTACTATCAGGTCAAGGCCCTTCTCAACCTTTAGTCTGCGGCATTTTGCCTTCATTTCCATCAGAGAGATTCCCGCTGTGTCGTCGATATAAATATCCATCTTTGACAGTGGCGCCATGGCGTTGACAATCTTAATCCATTCATCATCCGACAGATTTCCGCTTATTATCTTCTGAAGGTCAACATGGGCTGTTGCACTTATGATCCTCTGAACAAGCTGCTCCTTGGACATCTCAAGGGAGAATACCGCAACCTTTCCATTTCCCTTGAGGGATGCGTTTGTAGCGATGTTTATCCCAAGGGCCGTCTTTCCCATGGAAGGTCTTGCGGCTAGCAGTACAAGATCTGATTTCTGTAGGCCAGATAGCTTATGGTCAAGGTCTGAGAATCCAGTCGTCAGTCCAGTCAGTTCACCCTTGTTGGCAGCCCTCTCCTCAATTTGTGCAAAGCTTGATAGGAGAACCTCGCTTATGGGGTGAAAGCTCTGCTTGTGGGCACCCTGTGTTATGTCGAATATGTTCTTTTCTGCCTTTTCAATTATGGCATTGACGCTATCCGAGTTGTCATAGGCAAGCCCCATTATTTCATTGCTGGAGCCTATCAATCTTCTCAGTATTGATTTCTCCTGGACGATATCGCAATAATACTTTGTGTTGGCAGTTGTAGCAACGCTTCCAGATAGATTTGCAAGGTAGGTCACTCCACCTATTCCCTCAAGTGAGCCCCGCCTCTTCAGCTCCTCGGAAAGGGTTACAAGGTCAACTGGCTCATTTCTGTTGTTAAGAACGAGCATTGCCTCATATATCTCCTTGTTGGCCTCCTTGTAGAAGTCATTCCCCCGGAGGTGCTCCACTGCCGTATTTATTGCCTCCTTGTCAAGAAGCATGGCTCCTATTACCGACTGTTCTGCCTCCATGCTGTGTGGAGGAATTCTTCCTATACCTGTTTCCATGGGTTTCACCTCTTATTCTGCAGCTACATCCACCTTTAAAGTAGCGGATACATCTGGATATACCTTCACCTCAACCTCAGTGACTCCGGTCGTCTTTATGTTGTCCTTCAGTTCTATTTTTCTCTTGTCGATATCAATCTTATGCTGCTTTTTCAGCCCAGCTGCGATGTCCTGTGATGTCACTGACCCGAAAAGTCTACCTTCTGTTCCACCCTTTGCCTTGATGTTCACGGTAAGCTTCTCGATTTTCTCCTTGAGTTCCAAGGCCTCCTTCATCTCCTGCTCCTTATGGGCAGCCTCCTTGGCCTTTGATTCCTCCCATTTCCTAAGGTTTTCAGCAGTTGCTTCAATTGCAATATTTCTTGGGATAAGGTAGTTTCTTGAATAACCATCCTTGGCATTGACTAGGTCACCTGCTTTTCCCATTCCCTTAACATCCTTTAAAAGTATGATTTTCATCGTTTTTCACCTTCCTTTAAATATTTATCTATTATCTCTGTAAGAAGCTTTTCAGCCTCATCCATGGACAGCTTCTCTATCTGAGCTCCGGCGCTGGTCAAATGTCCGCCACCACCCAGCTTTTCCAAGATCAATTGAACACTAATGTTACCCAGAGATCTGCCTGATATGTGAATCTTCTCATCCAGCTGACTCAATACAAATGATGCCTCCACATCGTTGATATTAAGAAGCTCGTTTGCTGCCTGGGCGGCAATGAGTATGGAATCCTCCATCTTCTTTTGGAGTCTTCCAATGGCAATTCTATCAAATACAATCTTTGATGACTTAATAACCTCCGCCTTGTTGACAAAGGTACTGAAGTCATCCCTGAACAGCTGTTTGACAACAGTTGTATCAGCACCCGCCCTTTTAAGTACTGACGCTGCCTCAAATGTTCGGACACCGGTTTGAAAGCTGAAGTTCTTTGTGTCAACTGTTATTCCTGCAAGAAGTGCTTCTGCCTCAAATTTTGTGAGGTTTGTCTCCTCACCCATATATGTCAGAACCTCCGTAACAAGCTCTGATGTTGAGGATGCATATGGCTCCAGATATGTCAGTACAGGATTGTTGATAAACTCAGCACCCCTTCTATGATGGTCTATCACTACAACCTTTTGGGTCAGCTCCAAAAGCTCAGGGGCTTCTGTAAGGCTTGGCTTGTGGTTGTCAACCACAATAAGCAGTGACTTTTCATCCATCAGACCGGCGGCATCATCTCCTGGAATCACCCGCTTAACCATCTCTGGACTATCCTTTCTCATGCGATCCATGAGGTTTCTTATGGATGGATTCTCTCCATTAAGAACCAGATATGCTTCCTTGTTCCTGTTCTTTATGGCTCTCATTATACCTACGCTGGAGCCTATGGAATCCATGTCAGGATTCTTATGCCCCATTACAAATACCCTTTCATTCTGGTCTATAAGCTGCCTTAAGGCATCTCCAATGACCCTGGCCTTTACCTTGTTGCGCTTTTCCATTGCCTTGGATTTTCCGCCATAATAGTCAAAAGTGTTCCCCACATTTATAACAGCCTGGTCTCCCCCTCTACCCAGGGCAATGTCTATGGCTGCACTGGCATTTTCATAGGATTCAAGCAGTGTGCTGCCTGCTTGGCAGACTCCTATGCTAAGGGTGATTGGAATTGTATTTCCCATTTCCATATCCCTTATCTGGTCCAGAAGGTCGAATTTCTTGCCCTTTATGGACTCAAGGGCTCCATGGTTTAGTACAACCAAATACTTGTCATTCTCATACTTTCTGACTATTCCTTCGTATTGTCCAAAATAGCTATTGATAAGCTGGTCGATCTCAGCAAGTACAATAGGCCTGTGAATGTCAGGAGTTGAGTTTTTGACATCGTCATAGTTATCAACATCAACAAGGGCAACAACCGTCTTCTCCCTTTTATAATCCTTTTCGAGCACCACATGCTCAGAATCATCAACCCAGTAGAGCACCGTTATGCTACCCTTTCCAGAGGTTTTCCTATCCTCTAGGAAATTGGGATAAACCTCAAAATACCTGTCCATATAGCTGATGGACATTGACTCGTTTTCCTTCTTCTTCATCAGCTCTGAAAGATTGAAATCAGGTACAAGCTCACTGATTGACTTGTTCACGATTTCCTCTTCGCCAAGCAGGGTCAGGAAGGGGGTGTTGTACCAGGTTATCTTTCCATCATCGTCAATAAACACCATGGGAAAAGGCATGTTGAAAATTGCATGCTTTGCGGCTGAATCAAAGTCATGGGAAAGACCCTCTATGTATTTTGCAAGCTCCTTGTTCTTTTCCTCTATCTTCCTATGGTTGTAGTAGACAAGATATGCCAGTACAATTGCCATGACAAAAGCCACAATTGGTTGAAATAGGGCTATTATCAATACGCTTAGGGCTATCACCATCAGATAGAGCTTTGTATCTGACCAAGTAAATATTTTATATTTCATCTTCTTCCTCCTACCTGGGTTTTCTTCTTAGCTTCCTGAAATCGAATACTGTATCCAAACCGCCAACAAGGGACACAGCGGTCAATACCGGAGAAAATGCAATGGCCAGGAATACAACCAAGCCTCTGGTGAAGGCGTTCATTTTCCACTTGATCAGGAAGAAGCTCATCACTGCAAGTCCCTGAAGTACAAAAACGACTCCTATAAGGACAAGGAGGTTCAGGAATATTGTGTCAAAATATGTCCCATCCAAGCCTCTGCCAACAAAAACCCCCAAGAACATTACCAGCACTCCAAGTGCAAAGTTGTTGGGCACCGTGAATCTGTGAAGCCAAGGCATCTGGATTATTCCTATGCTCAGCTTCCTTAAAAGCCACACAGTGATGATATAGTTTGCGTAGCTTACCAGAAGAGACATAAACATGAGTATGGACGGCAGTATCAAAATGATATACCTGTATCCATCCTCAAGCATCCTTCGGGCGGTGTCAATTTCATAATTGCTCAGACCCATTCCCTTAAGCATGTCGATTTGAATGAAGAGGGTCTCCCTGAAGGTGTTCTCCAGTTGACTTATTATGCTTAGACCAGTCAAGGAATCAGCCAGATAGAATACCATCAGGGTACTTGTGAAAAAAACAAGGGATCCTGTTACAAGAACCTGCAAGGGTCTTCTTCTCTTCTTCATTCCATATGAAAGGGCTATGGTCAATGGTCCAAACATTATCAGCAGGATAATTCCGTTGATAAAATCTCCAGTTCCCAAGCCTATTATAAGGGATGCAATTGTTATTACAACAGCTGTCGGATTTACACCGTTCTTAATGCCATATACCACTGCACCTACTGGATAGAGAACCAGCACCAGTGGCGTCAGGTATATTGATAAGAGGCCAACCAGCACCACAATTGCAACAGCTCCTGCTCCCTCTACAAAAGGTTGAACCAATTTATTGTCTTCTTTCAAATTCCTCACCTCATGTCTGCTCTTAGTGTCATTACAGGTCATTTCCAAAGTATGCTTACCCTTGATTATATATTAATTTCAAAACAAATAAAAGCCCGCTTGTGGTCTTTGTATGACTGTAAAGAAAAAAGAGAGGTTACCCTCTCTCTTAGTCAGCGCTATATGGCAGCAATGCAACTTGTCTTGCTCTCTTGACAGCAATTGTAAGTTGTCTTTGGTGCTTTGAGCAGTTTCCGGAAATTCTTCTTGGAAGAATCTTTCCTCTTTCAGTTATATACTTCTTTAGCTTGCTCACATCTTTATAGTCGATATGTGTTGATTTGTCTGCACAAAAGCTACACACTTTTTTTCTAGGCTTAAACCTTCTTTGCATCCTTTTCCCCTCCTTGATTAGAATGGAATATCGTCATTGTCGGTAGGGTGAAATCCGTCGATATCCGAGAAGTCCGAGCCGGTTGAACCTGATGACTTCTGGTTGTTGTCTCCCCATTCCAGGAACTCAACACTGTTTGCCACAACATCGGTTGTGTAAACCCTTTTCCCGTCCTTGTCATCATAGCTTCCAGTCTGGATTCTGCCGTTTATTCCAACCAATTTACCTTTGTTGAGGAAGTTGGCACAGTTCTCTGCCTGCTTTCCCCATACGACAATTCTAATGAAATCAGCTGTAGGCTGATTTTTTGCTTCCATCTCCATTTTCTTTTCCTTCGAAAGATTTTTGTCTACAGCCAACGTGAATGTTGACACTGGAGTTCCTGAATTCGGTATATATCTCAGTTCAGGGTCCCTTGTCAGTCTTCCGATTAGAACAACATTATTCAAAATACTCACCGTCCCTTAGATTATTCTTCGTCTCTAGTGATCATGTGTCTCATAATGCCGTCTGAAATCTTGGCAATTCTATCGAATTCGTTGACTACATCCGCTCCTGATTCAAAGTTGATCAGTACGTAGTATCCTTCAGCCAAATCATCGATCAGATATGCAAGCTTTCTCATTCCCCATTCATCTACCGTTGTTACCGTACCGCCTGCCTCGATTATCTTCTTGAATCTCTCTAGCAGAGCGTTTCTCTTTTCTTCCTCAAGATTAGGGTAAAAGATTACCATTGCTTCATATTTTCTCATTTATTTCACCTCCCTATGGACTATCGGCCCTATTTTCATTAATAGGGCAAGGAACACTAAAGTAGTATAACACAACTTGACCTGCATTTCAAATGTTTTGTGTTATTTTGGGTGAAACTTCCACCCCCTATAATTAAATTTAACACAAACTTTACATATTGCAAGAGGTATCTTTACAGTTGGGTATTATAATAACACTAGAAAATACTAATAAAAGGATGGTTTTTATGAGAAGTAGATTTGATCATGAACTTGATATGCTCAATGAGGAGCTTGTGTCAATGGGAAACCTTGTGGAAAGCTCAATTGAAGCAGCAGTATCGGCACTTAAAACCCAGAATGTGGACCTTGCAAGACGTGTTGTGGAGGGGGACAGGGAGGTCAACAACAAGGAAAGAGAGATTGAGGACCTTGCAATGAAGCTCATACTCCGTCAGCAGCCTGTTGCAGGTGACCTGAGGTTGATTTCAACCGCCCTAAGGATGATAACCGATATGGAGAGGATTGGTGACCAGGCAGCGGATATTTCAGAAATCACAATTATGCTTGCAGAACAGACCTACCTGAAGGAGCTGATTCATATTCCTCAGATGGGTGATGCAACCATAAAAATGGTCAGGGAGAGCATTGACGCCTTTGTAAGAAAGGATGTGGAGCTGGCCAAGCAGGTTATTCTGTATGATGATGTGGTGGATGATCTCTTTGATGTTATTAAGGAGGAGCTCATTGGGTATATTAGGGAAAACAAGGGATCCAGTGAGCAGGCCATAGACTTCATGATGATTGCAAAGTATTTTGAGCGAATCGGCGACCATGCCCAGAATATTGCAGAGTGGGTTTACTATGCCATAACAGGAGACCATTACAACGGGAGTTGATAGGAATGAGTCTGATATATTGTGTGGAGGATGACGAGAGCATAAGGGAGCTTATACTCTATGCCCTTAATAACGCGGGCTTTGAGGCGATTGGTTTTGAAAGCGGAAAGGAGCTGGATTTAAACACGATTCCGGATATTTTGCTCCTTGATATTATGCTGCCTGGAGATGATGGCTATCAAATACTGGCCAGATTAAGAAGCAATCCTAGAACCTCGGATTTGCCTGTAATAATGCTTACCTCCAAAACCAGTGAATTCGACAAGGTAAAGGCACTTGACATGGGTGCCGATGACTATATGGATAAGCCCTTCGGTGTGATGGAGCTGATCTCAAGGATTAAGGCAGTTCTTCGCAGATCTGGAGGTAAAAGACCTCCTGACCAGATCTGCCTTCATGGAATATGTCTTGACTCAAAAAAGCACAGGGTTATGGTTTATGACAGGGAAGTTATACTAACCCCCAAGGAGTTTGATCTCCTACAGTATCTTATGGAAAACCAAGGGATAGTCCTTTCCAGGGATAAGATAATGAATCAGGTATGGGGCTTTGATTTCGAGGGAGAGACCCGCACAGTTGATGTCCACATAAGGACACTTCGGATGAAGCTGGGAGATGAGGGTGAATCTGTACAGACCGTTCGTGGCATCGGCTACAGATTCGGAGGTGATTTTTAGGTGGAAAAGAGGATTTATATTTACCTTGCAGCAATAATGACCATTACCATGTTTGTTACCCAGTTTATGCTTTCCTTTCTGATCAAGGATTACTACGGGAGTGTCTTAAACCCAGGTGATGTTTCAATTTGGGAGATTTTCCTTGCAATGATCCCTGCCATGATAGGGATTCTGGTTTTCCTTTTGGTGATACTGTTTGTACTTTCCAGCAGATTGACCCATATGATTCTCGCTCCGATAAAAAGAGCCACAGACAATATTGAAAGCATCCTGTCAGGGAAAAAGGTACAGGAGGCCTCCATATATCCGGAGGTGAGACCCTTTATACAGACAATTGACCACCAGAAGAGACAGATCGACATGGCCATAAATGAGCTGAGAGAGGCGGAGAAGATCCGTCGTGATTTCACTGCAAATGTATCCCATGAATTGAAGACACCCCTAACCAGCATAAATGGATTTGCGGAGATGATTGCTTCAGGGGCTACAGACAGGGATGATACAATTAAGTTTGCAGGTATAATACACAAGGAAGGAACAAGGCTGTTGAATCTGATAGAGGATATAATAAGCCTATCAAGGCTTGATGGATCTCAAAAGGATCAAGATTTTGAAGTGGTAAGGATTGACAAACTGGCTGAGAATATTGTCGAACAACTGAAGTTCAGGGCAAGTGACAAGAATATTGACCTTGACTTCAATGGCAATCCTTCGACCACAAGGGGCAATAGAAGGATGCTTGAGGATTTGATCTACAATCTTGTTGACAACGGAATAAAGTATACTGATGTTGGAGGCCGGGTGATGATTTCCATCCAGGAGAATTCGGAAGGTGTTTCAATTCAGGTTTCTGACACGGGAATTGGAATTCCCAAGGAGGACCAGGCCAGAATATTTGAACGTTTTTACCAGGTGGACAAGAGCCGTTCCAAGAAGGTTGGAGGTTCTGGACTTGGACTCTCAATAGTCAAGCACATAGTCCAAAGCCATGGTGGAACCATCGGTCTCAAGAGCAGTCCGGGAAATGGCACCTCAATTACTGTTAATCTGCCCAAATATTAATTTAAGTTGAATTCGCCTGCAATAATAATTATTACCGACAAGAATAGATCAATTGTTTTCGTATAATATAATAGTAGGGTATCTTCCGGTGGTTACCGGAAGATACCCTACTTAAAATTTACCAATGCTCAAATCCTAAATCTATAGGTCAGATCCCTCTATTGTCTCTTCCAATACAGGCGTACCCTCTGTTATAAGCTCATCTGCATTCAATGCCTTCAACAGCGAATAGCATGCTGCTAGCATGACAAAGCAGAATGGAAACGCAGCGGCGATGGAGGCTATCTGCAATGTCGCCAATCCTCCTGCCAGCATCAAGGCTACGGCAACCCCTGACATTACAAGACCCCATAGGATCTTCTTGCTGTTTGAAGGGTCCAGATCCCCTCCTGAACTAAACATTCCCAATACGAAGGTGGCTGAATTGGCAGAGGTTATAAAGAAGGTTCCCAACAGGAAGGTGGCTATTAGGGAGACAATTGTACCTAGTGGATAGTTGCTAAGGACCACAAAAAGTGCCGTCTCCGTGACCTCTGCTGCCTGTGTGGCAATTTCCAACCCAAGGTTAAGCCCCATCCCCCCAAAAACGGAAAACCATACAAAGGAGCCAAGCGCGGGAGCCACTATTACTCCTATGACAAATTCACGAATGGTACGACCCTTTGATATTCTGGCTATAAATGTTCCGACAAATGGTGCCCATGCAATCCACCAAGCCCAGTAGAACACGGTCCACCATCCAAGCCAAGAATTATCTCCAAAGGGATTGAGGGCAAAGCTGTCGTTGATTACACTACTTAGGTAACGACCAAATCCTCCAACAAATGTATTGACTATTGCAACGGTCGGTCCCACAAAAAGTGCGAGAACAAGCATCAGAATTGCAGCCTTGAGGTTTATGTCTCCAAGAAGCTTGATTCCCTTTTCAATACCCGCTACTGCTGTCCAGATAAAGATTACTGTTACAACGGCAACGATGATGATTTGAACCGTCATGTTGTTGGGGATGCCGAACATAAAGTTTAAACCCCCATTTATCTGCATGGCACCAAGTCCCAAGGATGTTGCTACTCCTGCCACCGTTGCAAATATTGCCAGGATGTCAATGGTTTTTCCTATGGGTCCCTGAACGCCTTTTTCACCGATAAGTGGTGTGAAAATACTGCTGATAAGCCCTGGTGCACCCTTTCTATACTGGAAATATCCAAGAGCCATTGCCAGAACAGCATAGTTGGCCCAAGGATGAAAGCCCCAGTGAAGAAATGATATCCGCATTGCAAAGTTTGCAGCCTCTGATGTGCCAGGTTGAACTCCAAGGGGTGCAATAAAATGGTTCAGGGGTTCAGCCGCTCCCCAAAATACAAGTCCAATTCCCATCCCTGCCCCAAATAGCATGGCAAACCAGGATCCGGTGGAAAATTCAGGAGTTGAATCGTCCGGCCCCAGCTTTATGGCTCCAAACCTGCTAAAGGCAAGATAAAGGCTGAAAGCCACAAATACAAACATTGAAATCATGTAAAGCCAGCTGAAGTTGTTAACCAGGAAGTTAAATACTCCATTTGCAAGATTCCCAAAGTTTTCTGGTGCAAATATGCCCCACGCAACTATGGCCAGAGAAAATATTAGTGATATTATAAAGACGTCATTTGATACTTTTTTTTCCTTCATCGAGTATACACTCCTTTTATATCGACTATGGCTCAATATATACCTTTGCCGCAGATGGACAGATTATCCTATTCTGCGGCAAAATTTAAACTTTCTTTCCTATGTCAACTATATCTTGGTCTTGAATAAGGTTGGCTCAGTTATTTCTTCAGTCAATGCATCCAAAGCCACTCCAACTCTGTGATAACGTAGCTTATACTGAACATCCAATGGTGTGGATGGGTCGCCCAAAGGATAAGGGATTGAGATGGTTGGAACCATCTTATTTACACCTACACTGTTGGCAACAGGAATCAGGTTAGCCATCAATACTACAGGAATGCCTGATTTTTCTATTTCTCTTAGCATCGTTGACCCGCAACGAGTACAGGTGCCTCAGGTTGAGACAAGTAGTACTCCGTCAACTCCGGCTTCATTTAGCTCTGCAGCAATTTCCATTCCCATTCTTGCCGCTTCCTTCTGAGTGGTTCCCGTACCCACTGTGGAGTAGAAGTACTTGTATAGTGCCTTGATTTTTCCTTCCTTCTCATATTGTCTCATGGCATCCAGAGGTACTATTACATCAGGATCAGCATTTGCAGCCATAGGGTCAAAGCCAGCATGGATTGTCTGATATTCGCCAGCTTTCAGGTCATCCTTGTCGGAAATGTCATACTTGCCCCATTTTGTTGCAGATGCAGACTGAATTCTGTCAGGGTTTCCAACTGGGACGATTCCACCTGAAGTTACTATTGCGATTGTAGCTTCTGATAGCTTCTCCTTGGGCACTGGAGGTGCCACTGGAACCAGGTCAGTTGCTGGAACCGGTAATTCCGTCTCAAATGGTTCGCCACTGATTTTTTTCAACAGCATGTCAATAACACGCTCAGTTGCTGGAACTGGAGGATTGAGGAAGAATTGCTTTCTTTTCCCTCTTCCAAAGTATCCCTCATCAGCCGCTGTGGTTATCTCTTCACCATTGGCCAATTTTTTGGCAAAATCAGCCATGGCTTTAATGTCTTTTCTCATTGCTGCAGCACTTGCTCCACCCTTGAAAATGAACATGTCCTTGCGGAACATCTCAACTCCTGGGTTTTCTTCATCCATTGATGTGATAACAACCGCTTCAGGGAACATTCTCTGAACAGCACGTCCAGCATGTCCGCAGGCAGCACCGTAACGACCTGCCCTAAAGGCTGGTCCGGCAAAGAAAAAGTCCACTTCCTTATCCTCAAGAAAACCTTTAATGGCCTCAATAGCTTCTTCCTGATTGGATCCCATGAAGTTGTCACCACATATGATAGTATGGGTTACCTGGAAATCATCTCCCAACTGCTTTTGTAGTTCAAGGGCTGGTCCAACCAAACCTTCCCTGATTTCAGGGGCGTGATCAGCCATTTCTTCTCCTCCGACCTGTCCAAAAAACTGATTCAGATATATAATCGCCTTTTTCACTTTACACACACCTCCTAATACTCAACCATTGTCTTTGTTGACCAGCCAACAACCTGATCTCCGCAGAACATGGCATTGTTTTCCATAATAATTGATCCGTCCTCACGAACTGATGAGCCTAGAATTGCATCATTGTCCCATCCGCCTGAAAGACCGTCACGTGCCAGGGATTCCAATTCTCCAATTACAACAGGCATTGGAGGAAGCTCTATCATCTCTGATACGTTACCGGTGGATACCATAGCATCAGCCTTGGCATCCATTGAGACCAATGGTTGAGATGCTCCGTCTCTACCAGTACATTCGTTTGACAATCCAACAGTTTTTATTCCCTCATTTTCAAGAGCCACCAAACAAGCAGTATAGTCTGCATCAGGGTTACCATAGCCCTCTTCAGCAACTATTGCAGCGTCTGCACCCAGATTTTTAGCTATTGAAGCTACAAACAATGCAGCTCTTTCTTTCTGCTCCAAAGCAACATTCAGATTAGACATGATCACTCCAAGGAAGTTAACCGTTTTCCCATGCTCCTTATACAGGCGCTTGATCATGGGGTAATTCTGAAAGTCGTAGGTGGACCACTTTGATGAACAAGGCATGAATGAACCTGAGATAATGCAGCCATCCAAAACCTCATTGGGGTGCATGAAGGTAGGAAGCATTCTGTTTGCATCCCATCCATACACTAGGTCATTGTAACCAAGCTCCTCCATCTGTGATTGTGGTTGAAGCACCATAACAACGTTTGGCAGCTTGTCCTCTTCTTCGCTTCTCTTGGTAACTGGTGCAAGCTCATAGGTTTCAACCTCATCAGGATTCAGCTCTGCCACAGTCTTTCCAAGGTATTCCGCCAGGCGCATGCCTGCCCATCTAAGAGCGTGATTTTTCTTTTGTTGTTCACGCTGCTCCTTCAATTCATCTGTGTCCGCTACCAGGCAAACGTTTATCAATTGGGAATAATAGGTATATTTAGCGCCTTCGCCACCCATATCAATTAAGCCGTCCTGGAATCCACCCCAGTGTTTTCCAACTGCCAGAACACTCATGTTCTTAAGTGCTAATGTTCGTCCATTACCAGTTTTCATCAGGTCTCCTGTAACCCCTGGGAAAACAGGACCACCACCAACACGGAAACGGGGCTCAATAGCTTCCTTGACTGGTACAATTCTTACCATATCGCCAGGTCTTACAATAACCAGGTCCGCTTCTGTAATGTGTTCATCTTCTCGTACCACCTGCAGTGCCTCTTCTTTGTTTATGGTTAGAATACCATCCCTGTAGGCGGTTTCATCACCAAAAACAATGTCCTTGACGTAAAAGTTACCCAACTCCAATTTCATACCTTTGACACTCCCTTCTTTCTGGAAAAAAGTATATTGCCTTTCTTGACAAAATAATATCATATATGGTCATGAAATGTAAACATGTTTATTTATTAATCGCGATTATTTTTTTAGAAATTTCTGAACTTGTCTTTTATCTCCTCCATTTGTTATAATGATGAGAGAAAATTACAGAAAAGTGGTGTGTAAATTGATCAACCCAACCAAGAAACTCATACAGAAAAGGCGAATCATGGGCTACTTTATTGAAGCAGCCACTCAAATCATAGACGAGGAAGGCATTGAGGGAATAACAACACGAAAGGTTGCTGACATAGCAGGCTACAACATATCCACCATGTACAACTATTTTGAGAATCTGGATCACCTGATTTTCTTTGCACTGTTGAAGCACCTTAAGGATTATCTCCTTCATCTCAAGGATTACATCAAGGATGCCAAGAACGCCCAAGAGAGATATTTTCTTATCTGGGAACTCTTCTGCAGCCAATCCTTTAAACAGCCCTGGGTTTATGATACCCTGTTTTTTAGACAGTTCAGTACACCCTATAATCATATGATGCCGGAATACTACAGTCTCTTTCCCGAGGAAATGGAGGATTTTGGCAATGAACTCCATCCCATGCTTCTAAATCCAAACTTGAGCCAGAGAAACATGGTCTTGCTTAAGAATTGTTCAAGGGAGGGCTTTCTTAAAGAGGATGTGCTTGAGGAACTGAATGAGATGACACTACTGATCTATCAGAGCATGCTGCAGAGGCTTCTTAATAAGCAGGTTGAGTATACTTCAGAAGAGGCCACCAGTCGTACGATTAATTATATCAAGAAATGCTTCAAGGCATACAATGATTGTATGCCCTTAGAGATTGATTAATCTGTAATTGTGGCCCATAGTAAGTTGATACATGGATACTCATAATGATAGCTCTAGAGCTTTTCATTGGAGAGGATGTAATGGAGAGTTTTAGCCTTTGGACATCCTGTCCCCATCCATCCCGGTTACTACATTGTCTCTTATATAGAGTGTTATTTTATAACCCCTGGCAAAGGAAAGCTGGCCCCTGGAGTGTACGCTGCCTATTTGGTCTATGATATCCTGGGACTCTTTTTTCCCAATTCCTTTAACCGCCCATATGATTTTCTTGTCCTTCCATGCCCTGTGGAAAAGCTCCAGATGGATCTTTTCTTTATCCACAGGGATCCTGTTTTTTTTGTACTTGTTGCACAGTCTGCAGCAGGATACAAGATTGAAATAGTCGTCTGTACCGCCTTCCGAGCGAGGTTCATAGTGGTCCAGGGTCATCTGCCCCGGCTTGAGAGGTTTTCCACAGTAGAAGCATTTCTGACCATCCCTTAAATATATATATCGTTTATCCAGAACCTTTCTCTTTACCATAATAATTCACCTCAAAAAAATACCCCGGAAATAAATCTCCGGGGTTTTGTCCTACTTCATCGCTTCCTTTATTACACCTGCAAGTAACTTCATTCCTTCTACAATCTTATCGTCCTCCATTGCAGAATAGTTAAGTCTCATGCTGTTTTCATGACCGCCATTTGCGTAGAATGACCCTCCTGGAACAAAGGCCACTTTCTTCTCAAGTGCCTTTGCAGCAAGATCTCTTGTGTTGATGCGCTCTGGCAGAGTAACCCAAGTGAACAATCCACCTTCAGGTATTGTAAATTTAACTTCCTCAGGGAACTCTTCCTTCATAACATTGATCATCAGGTCTCTTCTTCTCAGATAGACCTCCTTGATCTTTTCTATGTGCTTCTCAATGTCATATTTCTCAAGGAACATTGCAACTTCCATCTGTGATATTGTGCTTGATTGCAGGTCTGCTCCCTGCTTCATAAGTACGTACTTGTTGAGTATCTCTGATGATGCTGCAATCCAACCAAGTCTGAACCCTGGACACAGTATCTTTGAGAATGTTCCAAGGTAGATTACTCTTCCCTCTGTATCATAGTGCTTGATTGAAGGAAGCAGCTCGCCTTCAAATCTTAGTTCTCCATATGGATTATCTTCTATTATCGCAACGTCATACTTGTTTCCAAGCTCAACCAGCTTCTTTCTCTTTTCCACAGACCATGTTTTTCCTGATGGGTTCTGGAAATCTGGTATTACATAGATAAACTTTACATTTGAGCCTGTCTTAAGGGCCTCTTCAAGCTCTTCCATATTCATTCCGTCATCCTCAAGCTCTATGTCGATAAAGCTTGGCTCGTATGCCTTGAATGCATTGATTGCTCCAAGATAGCTTGGCTTTTCTAGTATTATTGTATCTCCCGGGTTAATGAACAGCTTTGCTGAAAAATCAAGTCCCTGCTGTGAACCGCTTGTTACAAGGATATCCTTTGCCTCCACAAAGGCTTGCATCTTTTCCATTCTTTTTGCTATTGCAGTTCTAAGTGGCTGATAGCCTTCTGTAGGACCGTACTGAAGGGCCTGTGATCCCTTCTCTTCGATCACCTGCTTTGATACTGCTATCATTTCCTCCACTGGAAACAGCTCTGGAGCAGGAAATCCTCCCCCAAATGAAATAATCCCAGGTTGAGCAGCGACCTTTAAAAGCTCTCTAATCTCTGAGGCTTTCATATTGCTCATTCTTTTTGCGTATTGCAAATTCATAAGTAACACCTCCGTTTATTCTTCGGAAAACCTTTTCCCCTATTACTTCTAGTTTACACTTTCTTAATCTGATTGTCCAGAGCATTTAGAGAACCAGCTCCGCTTTCTCTCCATCCTTGAAATACCTGTGAAGGTCATAGGCTGAAAAGATGCCTCTGTCAGTTACAACTCCACTGACAAGATGAGGGGGCGTTGCATCAAAGGATGGATAATATCCATGGACCCCCTCCATAGCTGTTCTCACTCCCATTGCCTGGAGAACAAATTCAGGGTCCCTTTCCTCTATTGTAACCGTATCTATTGTCTCGTGTCCCTTGTCGGGTATCCCGGTTACAAAATACGGAATTCCAAGATGCTTGGCAACTATTGCTATCTGGTAGGTTCCAATCTTGTTCACTATGTGGCCGTCCAGGCATATTGCATCAGCAGCCGATGTGAAAAGGTCCACCTTCTTTTTCTCCATAACATAGGCTGGCATGTTGTCTGTGATTACAGTTGTATGGAAGCCCTGGTCCTGGGCAACGCTTGCCGTAAGCCTGGCACCCTGAAAATATGGTCTGGTCTCAGGGCATATCACCTTGATATCCTTGTTTCTTTCCTTTGCCTCCCTTAGCATCAGACCCACAATTGTCTCTCCGAAGCATTGGGTCATGATAGTTCCCTTGTCTGGAAAGAGATCCACAAGGTTAACTGCCACCCTGCCGATCCTTCTATAGCGGTTGTCCGTGTGATCTACAGTATGTGAAAAGATTGCCTCATCAACCCTTTTGCCTTCTTTCATTGCCCTTTCAGCAGCCTCAAGACAGCCCTCCACTATTATTCTCATCCTTTTGGTGGTGGTAGGCCTTGCTGTAGCAATTGTATCTGCAGCCTTTTTCAGGTACTCCACCTGGTCCTCTTCCTTCATATCCCTGGCCTCATAGGCAGCCAGGGCCATTCCCATACCAGCTGCGGTGTAGGGTCCTGCGCTTTGGGTCACCATATCAGTTATTGCCTGGGCAACCTCCTGGTGATTGTTGCAGACCTCATACCTAACCGTGGTGGGATAAACTCTCCTATCAAGAATCTTGACCTTGCCATCCTCATACCAAGCAACATTCTCATATCGGAGCATAAAAGCCAGGTCCCTGTCTTGTCTTTCCATCCTGCACCTCCTAAATTTCTTTGATTATCTCCTTTATCAGCCTTTCAACCTTTTCCTCGGATTTTTCTCCGATCTCGTTTACCTCCTGGGTTGTTACCGGATCTCCCGTTATACCTGCAGCCATGTTTGATATCAGGGATATACCCAGCACCTTGATTCCACAATGGGCAGCGGTTATGGCCTCGGTTACTGTGGACATGCCAACCGCATCCCCTCCCAGAATCCTCATTGCCCTGATTTCAGCTGGAGTCTCAAACTGAGGTCCTGAAGCATAGAAGTAGACACCCTCCTTAAGCTGGATGTTTTCCTTTTCACCGATTCTTTTTGCAAGGTCTCTAAGGTCCCTTGTGTACATGTTTGAGACATCAAAAAATCTTGGTCCAAGCTCGGGGATATTATGACCCCTTACAGGACTCTGCCCCTGAAGCTTTATATGATCATTTATTAGCATGATGTCCCCTGGAGCCATGTCCATATTTATAGCTCCAGCTGCGTTTGTCAGTATCAAGGTTTCAACTCCCAGCAGCCTGAACACCCTAATTGGTACAGCCAGCCTTTCAAAGTCATACCCTTCATAATGGTGAAAACGTCCACTCATGCAGATAACCCTTTTCTCACCCAAATTCCCAACAATTAGCTTTCCAGCATGACTCTCAACTGTTGAGAGAAGGAAGTTGGGAATCTCCTTGTAGTCGATTATTACCGGATCCTTGATCTTTTCCGCCAGTCCTCCAAGGCTTGATCCCAAAACCAATCCAAACCGGACCTCTCCTCCAATTCTTTCCTTTATGTAGTCAGCTGCCTTCTTGTAGTATCCGTAAGCATACCTCATTAATTTCCCTCCCTGAATTAATATACTTAAAGTATATCAGATTCGCCCTAGAAAAATAAGGGCCCAAAATGAGGCCCCTATTATTACTCTGCCAGCTTGTAGATACTAACTGCATCATCCTTGTCAATCTTCATAAGTGCACCGAAGCTTCCCATGGAGGTTGCAAGGTCGGCCATCCTTTCGAATTCATTCGTAGGAAGTCCCGCCTCCTTTAGGGATCTTGGCAAGCCTATTTTTTTCAGAAATTCCTCAAATCTTCTGATGCCCTCCAGGGCTACATGCTCCTTGGTATTGCCAGCAGCAGATACTCCAAAGACATTTACTGCAAACTTGTTGAATATATCAAGATTTTCCCTGTATACATACTTCATCCAGGCAGGAAAGATTATTCCCAGGGTCACTCCATGGGTGGCTCCGTAAAGAGCACTGAGCTGATGCCCAAGCTGATGGCTTGACCAGTCATCCTCCCTTCCCAATCCCAGCAACCCGTTGTGTGCAAGTGTTCCTGCAAGCATGATCTCAGCCCTTGCATTGTAATCATCGGGGTTTTTCAAAAGCTTGTAGGCATTACTAATTACAGTTTTCATGGTTGCTTCCGCAAGGCTGTCGGTCAGTCCAACATTTTCGGTCTTGGTGAAATACCTTTCAAATATATGGGACAGTATGTCCATTACCCCTGCAAAGGTTTGGTCTCTTGGCAAGGACATTGTGTACTCAGGATCCATAATTGCAAACACCGGTCTCAGGAGGTCATGGTTTACGGCAAGCTTCAAATTTTTCTCTTCATTTGTTATGACACTACCCATGCTTGCCTCACTTCCCGTTGCAGGTATTGTAAGTACAACTCCCACTGGAAGAGCTTTTTCCACCCTTTCCTTGCCAAGGAAGAAATCCCAGATGTCAGCCTCTGTCAAAGCTCCCAGTGCAATTGCCTTTGCTGAATCTATTACGCTTCCTCCACCTACTGCTAGAATCAGGTCGATTTCCTCCTCCTTGACCAGCTTTATTCCCTCGCGCACCATTGAAAGTGCTGGGTTTGGCTTTACTCCTCCAAGCTCAAAAACCTCCACACCGGTTTTCTTAAGCTGATCTATGGCATCGTCATAAATACCGTTTTTCTTTATACTGCCTCCTCCGTAGTGAAGGAGTATCTTTTTGTAATTACCTTCCACAAGTTTAGGTAGTTTCTCTATGCTCCCCTTTCCAAACTTGATTATGGTGGGTGAGTAAAAGCTGAAATTTTTCATAATAAATCTCCTCTCATTCTGGATATTTATTCTATACCCAGAAGAGAGGAGTTTAGTTTGGAAATCAATAATTCCAATGTCTTTGATTGTATATTTCATCAACAATTGTAAGGATGTTCTCGTCGTCTACATTATCAACAATCCTCTTGTATATCTTGTCTTTTTGTTCATAGGCTCCACCGCTTATCATTTCCAGAAGGAACATTTTCAGGAATTCCATCTCATCAGCTGGTGGGGGATCTTCACCAAGTCCAAGTATTGCACTCCTGAAGGTCTCTCCCTGTAGTCTTGATGGGTAGAACCTGTCATCCAGAAGACTCTGGACTGCCAGGTCATAGTCTCCATAGTATATGTGAAGGAATACCAGACTGTCGGGTAGGAAATTTTCCAGATTCTCAAGTGCATCCCTTGCTTCCCTGTAGTTCCCCTTAGCCCTATGGTACTTGAACCGGGCGTAATGGGCATCATCTTCATTATACTTTTCCAGTATGGCTATCATGTCCATAATCTTCTCTTCAGATCCCAGAATCTCATCTGCCTCCAATTCGAAGCTTATGCTGTTAATGAGGTTGGATGCCAATCTTTCATCATCCACCCTCTCCAGGAGCACAAAAGCCCTTTCCAGGTTCTTCTCTCCCTTCTTCCAGCCTATACCGTAAATCTTCACAAGGCTTGAAATTGCCTCCATATTGTCTGGCTCCTCCAGTAGGACTTCTTCATAATACTCAATGGCTTCAGGATACTTCATCTGGGCAACAAGCCTCTGACCAGGTGAAAGTTCTCCCTCCACCACTATGCTAGGAATCTTGTCGTAATAGGTTCTCATGGGAAAGCTGCTTGTTATGAGTTGGTTGTTTTTGTCATATGCATTTACTATTATTGGGTATTCCCCTCCTGGCATGAACTTTCCAAGCACTGCAGTGGAGCCCAGAAGCCATTCCTCACCTTCAAAGGTCATCCCGCCGGTTTGGTTTCTGAAGTCTGATATCCTAAAGTCCGCGCTTGTCCCCTTGAATCTTCCTTCTCCATTTACATCCTGTATTGGGCTTCTGAATGACCCTCCAGACTTCTCCAGGGGATTTGAAAATATTACAGGCTCAACTGTGTAGTAATCAGCCTCCGGAACCTCCTCCCAGGACACTGTGAACAGGTCATCTTCCACAACCGACCCCGGCTGAGGTGAATAAACGTCGAAGGTGTCTCTGAAAGTGTACTCAATATGCTCATCACCTTGAGCTATTTCCACATAACCAGTCACGCTTTTCTGAAAGACCTTGTCTGACAATAGACTTCCATCAAGTCCAAGACCTACGTCATAGATTCCATCTGAAATAGGGATGGTTTCAAAATACCCCTTCTCATCAGTTATGGCAACAAAGGATTCTCCTCCGATTCTCACACCTCCATCAGCCCTAAGGATGTAAATTTCAACAAATGCCATTGGTTCGCCCTCAAAGGTGACCCTTCCCTTTATCCTGTTGTTTCCATCAAGAAGGTCTTGGGATTCCTGCAGCCAGAAATTTCTGCTGCTAAAGGTTGGAGATGCAAAGTAGGAATCCTTTAGGCTCTTCCAATCCCTGTTTTGGTATTTTTTGTACAGTTCTCTTGCTCCCTCAATATCGCCATTTGCAAGATGGATTTCAGCCAATAGAATCTCCTGTCTTGGATCATCCAGTCCTTTCGTTTCAAGTCTATCTACAATATTCTTGACTTCTTCAAATTCCCTGTTGGTAAAATGCAGGTAGGCCTTGTAGATCGCTGCCTCGTCCAATAGGATTTCACTATGGTTTTCACCAAAATGGATCAACGCTCTTAACCCATCCACGTCCCCTTTTGCGATGGCTATATCCATTCTCATCCTATATGAATCCAGATATGATTTTTCTTCCCTGGCTGTCGGCTCCATTTGGAGGATTTCCTGGAGAAGGTCCTCTGCCCTTATCAAATCCTCCTGGCTGGTTTCCTCTCCTCCCCCCCAGCCCTGCTGGTAGATTGTGAACTTCCCAAAGTACTTTACAAGGCTATTTGCATAGTCAAGCCTGCCTTCAATTGAATCATCCATCTGGATGTGCTTTTCATAGAAAAGTTCAGCTCTTGGGGAATCCTTCTTGTCCAGGTACCTTGCTATTGCCAGGGTGGATTGGGGAATTACCCAAAGGTAGCCCACAGCAAAAACAATCAAACCTAAAAGTAGTGTCTTCACCTTTATTTTCATCTTCATTTTCTTGTCACCTCTTTGTCCTCCTGAACCATGACCTGGGATCCAGCCATTTCAATTGCGGTTAATCTGTATTGCTTCTCCAGGATTCCCTCCGGTAGGATTGAGACTGCAAAAATTGCTGCCACAGCCACAGCTGCAGGTATCAGGGGTATCTGAAGCTCATAGTTTAGTATTCTTCGTATTTTCCCTTTCCCTGAACGGGTGGTCTGATCCAGGACACTTTCCATCATTTTGTCCGTAAACTCCATTTCAGATGTTTCCTCGTCAAATATTATCTTTATATCATCCTTTAATAAGTCATCTCTATTCATCTTCAGAACCTCCCTTCTTCATCTCTTTGGCCAGAATTCTTCTCGCCCTGGATAATCTGCTCTTTATTGTTCCTTCTTTTTCATTCAACAGGTCTGAAATCTCTGCTATGCTAAGGTCCTGATAGTAGAAAAGGACCAAGGCTTCCCTGTAAATTGGACTCAGTTCTTCAAGTCTAGTCTTAAGCTCTTCGAGATCCAGCCTGTGTTCAAGCCTCTCCAGGGTATCAGCCTCGCCAACAAGCTCTTCATTCAGGCTCAAATCATACGTCTTTTTCCTCAGCTTGTCCCTGGATAGGTTTATGGCAATTCTATATATCCAGGTGTAGAGACTGCTTTTCCTATTGAAGGTCCGGATCCTCCTAAACACCCTTACAAAGGTCTCCTGGACGACATCCTCGGCTTCCTCCCTGTCTCTCAGTATCAGGTAACAGGTTCCAAGAAGCTTGTTTCCATACAGCTGCATCATTTGTCTAAAGGCATCCTCCTGCCCATTTATTAGTCCATCAATCATCTGGTTTTCTGTCACCTTCAACCCTCCTTACTCTTTAGACGTAATTCCCTCAAAAAGGTTGCACAAAAAAAGAGAGAAATACTCTCCCTTTGATTATATAATACCAGTTACTCTGCACTATCCTCCGGCTTATGATGGACAATGCTTATCCACTTGTCCTCCACAAGAATCTTTCTGACCCTTTTCTCAAACTCAATCCTAGTGAGCCAAATCTGTCTTTCACACCCCATGCACTTAAGCTTGATGTCAACACCTGTCCTGAGTATCTCCCAGTGGTTCTCTCCACATGGGTGTCCCTTCTTCAACGTAACCTGGTCTCCAACCTTGTAGTATAGCATTACTTGTCTCCACCTCCATAGACTACGACCTTTGAGTATGGTATCTCTATTCCTTCACGGTCAAAGGCCTGCTTGTACCGTTTTCTCATTTCCCTTTCGACAGCCCATTGCTCCATAGGCTTTGTCTTGGCAATTGCCCTTATGACAACATCTGAGTTTCCAAAGCTTGCAACACCAAGGACTGTGGGCCCCTCGATTATGGTATCATTTGTTTCGGCTATTTCAGCGCTGATCCTTTCCATGATCTCCATAGCCCTGTCGATGTCAGCCTCGTATGCAATTGAAATATCAACCAGTGCCCTCATGGCACCCCTTGTTCTGTTTGTAACCACAGTAATGGAGCTATTTGGTATGATATGAAGCTCCCCTGTAAAGTCCCTTATTTTTGTGACCCTAACACCAAGCTCCTCAACAAGACCTTCCTTGGAATCTATCTGGACATAGTCCCCTACTGCGTACTGGTCTTCCAGGAGAATGAAGAAACCGGTTATGATGTCCTTGACAAGTGACTGGGCTCCAAAACCGATTGCCAGACCACCAATACCTGCAGTTGCGATTATGGAAGCGGTGTTGATGTTGAAAATCTCAAGAGACATCACTATCCCGATAAAGAAGAGAGTGTACTTTACTACCTTTTTTAGGATATTGGTCAGAGTATCCCTTCTTCTGTCTGATATCTGAAATTTACTGAAGCTTTTATAGGTTAGGGTCCTGTCTACGATCCTGTTGGCAACCTTGACTACAACTCCTATTGCAATAAATATAAGGAGTATGGTTATAATTTTTCCTAACAGATTCAAATCCCCATCCGTATTTTTTAGAAAGGAGTTTATTGATTGAACTACCCCGTCATATAGGCTTTTCAATGATTCCATCCCTACCTCCTAGTCAAGTTTCTTCAAGGCTCTTTGTCCATCAACCGTCTGCAAATGATGAAGCTCCTTGTAATCAAGCTCCCCTGATTTCTTCATCTCAATTACCTTCTCCAGGTCAACAACGGCTACCCTTATTGCTAGTCCACAGCTAAGTGTTATGTCCCTTGGTGTGGGTATTGTCTTTGTCTTGATCCCTTCCTCCGTCAGTATCCTCTCAGCCCTCATTGCGTGATGGGTTGACTGGAAGGTCAGTATTCCAAATTCGTTCATTATAATCATCCTATCGTAATTGTGTTTGTTCCCGACTGCATCTTTTCATATATGGTGTACATGTTTGAAATGTCTCCAACTGCAAGGCTATCCTTCAAGTTGTAGAAATCCAGGCATGTACCGCAAGAGATTATCTCAACCCCTGCCTCTAGAAGGTCCTGAAGATCCTCAAGAACAGGGCTCCCCTCTACAGTGAGCTTGACTCCACTGTTGTAGAAGAGTATTGCCTTTGGATGTGGCTTTGTCTCATTTACAGTGTAAATAAAGCTCTTCATTAGAAGACTTCCAAGCTCTTCATCTCCCTTACCCATCTGGTTGGATTGGATAACCAATACACTTCCTCCATCTGGTCGCTGAATGATATCCTCCTTAACCTTCTCCTCTTCCACTTCCCCTGACTTCACTATGGTCACTGCAAACAGGTTCTCACCAAGCACCTCTACGGAATACTCCAGACCCATGCTTCCTGCCAGCTTTGAAAGGTTCTCCCTGGCTGTTATATTGTCAACCACAGTCCTTACTGATCCGTCCTCAATTCTGTCAAGCTCCTTCTTTGTAAGAATTACTGGCTTTGGACATGCAAGGCCCTTTGCATCTATTTCCCTTATCATTGTGTCTCCTCCTCTGTTACTTCCTTATCCTCTATCCTAACTATATCTACACCATTTTGGGTGGTTACAATCAGATCATTGAATTGGCTTTGCATATCAATGATCTCCCAGTTGAAGCTATGGTCTGCAATTTTTTCCTTGTGTCTAAAAACTAGCAGATCCTTTTCCCCTGCCAAAACAATGTACTTTCCATGGGCATGGAGCTTCTCATAGTCAATTCCAAAGGTATTCTCACTGATCGTTTCTCCATCCCCGCTTATGATTCTCAAATTGTCCCCATATATGGCATAGATCTCATCACCATCCACCAGAACATCCTTTAGGAGGGGAAGGTCTCTCCCCCAGACTATCTGGCCCTTCCTGTGATGGTAAATCCCTGTCTCTGTTACTATCAGACTGTCGTCCCCAAGACTCAGTACCCTAATTATCACCCTGTCATGGAGTTCATAAAGCTCTTCCTCACCTTGGGAAGTATACTTGACCATCCTCGTTCCAATCCCATTACCTTCCAGCTCCAGAATAGTAACCCTTACTGATTGCGCCTCCAGGCTGTAGTCTATGGGATAGTTATGCGTATATATCAGGTTTTCCCTATGCTCTCCATCCATTTCATATATCTTGAGAAGCTCCCTTCCCTCCTCCTTGATGTGGACAATATGCCCTTCCTTCCCGGGCTTGAAGGAAAACATCTGGGAATTCTCCTCAATTTTTGCTATTATCTCTCCGTTGAAGTTTATTACAATGGCTTCCCCACTCATTCTATCGTATATTCCAATCAGGTTGTCATTTATGACAAGCAAGGGATCATCCATAAGAAAGGTCCTTTCCCAAAGAATCTTCCCAGACTCGTCTGACACGGACATCTTCTCTCCATTCCACGCGAGATATCTTCCATTGATGTATCTTAATCCCTCACCGGGTATATGCCTGATCTCAACAACTTCCTTTTCACTGGTTGAGAAGCTGTCCAGATACCTAACGAACCACTTCTGATTCTCCTCAAAGGAAAAGAAGATCATGGTCCCTGCAATGGTCATAATAAATATTATAAGAATTATTTTCCCAAGACTCTTCATGGTATGTCCCCTTCATACATATGCAGACATCAGGGACGGTTATTTTTGTCTGTACCCGATGTTTTCATCGCCTTCTTTTTAAGTGCAAGCCTTATGGCTTCAATTATATGTGGACTGCAGCATTTTCCAAGCGGATTGTTTTCCTCACACCTGCAGTTTTTCATTGCACCGGTTATCCCAACCACTTCTTTAAATGATTTCGCCCCTCTATTTACTACTGCATCAACAATCTGGCCTTCCGTCACCCTGCTGCAGTAGCAGATATATTTGGGATCAGCATCTTTTTTGTACCACACATCCACCTTAAGGTCATTTCTTCTGAACATAGTATCTGCAGTAAAATATACGACGTCACAGTTCTCTTCAAGGCAAATGCCGTAATTCTCATCCTTGACCCTATCTTTATTCCCGGACTTCACTAAATGCCTCACAGTAATGCTAGCTACTGTATTTGCCCTTCCCCTACACAAGGGACACTTCAACTCCTTCTCCACCTTACCTGTGGAGGTTTCATTGCCAGATCAACATGAACTGGCTCTATTTTTTATATCCATGTCATCACTCCCTCCACACATCAAGTAGAATAATTCCCGCTCTTCCCCGAGGCAACTTAACTATATTTTAACATACTTTGCTGAAAATGACTTCCCTTTCCTGATTTCAATTTATGTGGTGCATCAATGTGTTATAATTAGGGTGTTACATCGAGTAAATGAGGAGGGAATACATATGGAAAGAAAATTGAAGGTGTCAATAATTCAGGATTCTCCTGTACTCTTTGACCTTGAAAAGACCATGGATAAGGTAATTGAACTGACAAGAAAAGCTGCAGAAAACGGCTCCAAGCTTGTTGTTTTTCCTGAAAGCTTCATTCCCTGCTATCCACGAGGCTTGACCTTTGGTATGGTTGTAGGAAGCAGAACAAAGGAAGCCAGGGAGGATTACAGAAGATATTACGAGAATTCGGTGGCTGTTCCCGGACCTGAGCTGGACCAGCTGGCAGAGCTGACCAGAGAGCTCCAGATATACCTATCCATTGGTGTTACTGAAAAAAACGGTGAAGGACTGGATGGCAGCCTTCATTGCACAAACCTTTTCTTTGGACCGGAGGGGTATTTGGGAAGGCACAGAAAGCTTAAACCAACTGCCGCTGAGAGGGTCATCTGGGGTGAGGATGATGGGTCAACCATAACCGTTGTGGATACTCCCTACGGTAAAATGGGCTCCCTCATTTGCTGGGAAAACTATATGCCCCTTGCAAGGATGGCCCTATATATGAAGGGTGTTAACCTTTACATAGTTCCAACTGCAGATCAGAGGGAGGTATACCAGGCAACCCTAAGGCACATAGCCTTTGAGGGAAGATGCTTTGTTCTAATGAGCAACCAGTATGTTGAAAAGAGCATGTACCCCACAGACCTTAAATACTATAAGGATCTTGAAAAGGAGCCAGAGGTCATGTCCCGGGGTGGCAGCTGCATCATTGATCCCTATGGTGAATATGTTGCGGGACCCCTCTATGATGAGCCAGGGATTCTAACAGCTGAGCTTGACCTTAATATGATTGTGGAATCAAAGCTGGATTGGGACCCTGTAGGCCACTACAACAGGCCTGAAATTTTTGACTTTAGGATCAATGAAAAAAAGTAAGGCTACTGTATGGGGAGGTATCCAATTATCTCCCCTTTTTCAATGTCAAAAACAAGCCCTGCAAAGTCATGACCTTCAGAAGATCCCAGCTCCACAAGCAGGTCTGATGGATCAATGCTGGCTTGGGGTGCAGGACCATCGTGGGTCCACAGGCTATCGGCAAGTTCAGGGTGGACCTCCGCAATATCAATCTCTGAGAGATCAATCCTCAGCCTGTTTTCCCAAGGTGATTCCATGACATATCCAATGGCCTTTTCAACAGCTAGCCTATGTTCCCTGGAAAGGTCAAGACGGCCTTCCACCTTTGTTTCCATTTCATCAGCAAGGGCTTCGATATGCTCACTTGGGTAATCCAAGATTTTACCATGTAGGCCCTCAGGGAATAGGTTCTTTACGTCCTCAGAAAACATTGACCCATCCCTGGGTATCCTGCTGCCTGCTATTGCAAATCCGTCATCCATATCAACCTCAAGGACAAAGGGCAGGGATGCTCCGGATTCAACCTCTGCACTTGTCTCTCCAAATGAATATTCCTCAATCAACGCCCAGATGTAAACCTCTTCCTTATTCCTGTCGGAACCAAGGATATCAACTGCAACAAATGTGTTTCCAAGGCTTCCACCTGTTCTGTACTCGGACCTTATATAGTTTTCAATTACTGTCTTATCAAGATCGGAAAGTTGAATCTCTCTCGATGTACAACCCATCGTAAGTAGCAGCAAAAGGGTAAATAAAAATATAAGTTTCAGTTTCATGTTCTTCATTCAAGAATCCTCTCCTTAGGGACATTGGGGACGGTCCTTTTTGTCCCAGCCTAATCTTTGCCTCTGCTAAACCTATGTACACTACTTCTACTGATCTCAAGTAACTCTGACACCTTCCTTATACTTAGGTCTGTGTTTTCCATGAGAATGCCTATAAGTTGCGCCATTTCATCTGAATTCTTTCTTAAATTTCCAGAGTCAACTTCTCCCATATTCTTATGGTAGTCAGAAATAATTCTCTGAGCTTTTAAGTAATCAAATTTATCCAGCTCTTCCTTTGTGTCAATAAACCTAATCTCATCCTCAATCTTGTGAAACTCTTGAAACTGTTTTTTAGTTCCGATTATATCCATAATTCTCTCCATTTCTACAGAATTCAAAAGATTGCTTTTGCCTTGAATGAAATGAGAGTAACTGCTCCAATCATATTGTTGCGGACTTTTCGATATCCCAGCTTTTACTGGATTATTGTGAACATATCTTATGGCACATAGAAGATGTTGTTCATTATGTATTATCTCACTCTTGAACCTATCCTGAAACACGTGCCCCACTCTGTCCAAGCTTCTGTTTATCCTCATGGCAAAGGACGTGTTGATTCTTTTCATGGATACTGCTATATCCTCCAAACCGCCTTTTAGAATTAAATGTACATGGTTATCCATGATACAAAATGCCACTATGGAAACATCACCTTCAACCTTCTCTTCAGTCAATGAAAGGAAATTTTTCTTATCAAAATTATTCTTGAAGATCATTTCCTTGTTTATACCCCTCATCATAATATGATAGTACCCAGTTGGGCTGACTTCTCTACTTGATCTAGCCATAAAGATCCCCTCATTTCTTTGAATTTATGGGACAAAAAGGACCGTCCCTAGTGTCCCTACCTAGTGTCCCTAATTCTGTTTGAGCCTCCTTGCCAGCCAGAATCCACCAATTATCCCAAGGATTGCAGCTATGCTGATTCCATTGGCTATATAAAGTGGTATTTTCAACTGAGCAGGTAGTTCGGAAAAGGTTACTCCAAAGCCTTCAGGTGGCATTATCATACTCTTTGAAGCAAAGTGGAATACCCTTGAAAAAATAAGCACCAGGGCAGAATATCCCGCTACTATGTAACCGGCAATATATCCTTTTCTGTTTATCAGGTCGCTTATCTTCCCAAATGCGGTGACGGTTCCATTGTGATGGTCATAATCTTTGGAATCCTCTTTTTCATCTTCCCCTTTCAAGAGAAAATCTGTAGATACTCCAAGTATTTTGCTCAAAACAATCACCTTATCCATTTCAGGAAAAGACTCTCCCCTTTCCCATTTTGATACTGACTGTCTTGATACTTTTAGCTCTTCTGCGACCTTTTCCTGAGAAAAGCCCTTCTCTTTTCTTAAGCCTTGCAATCTCTCTCCAAATTTCATCCTAGTCTCCCCCTTTTGTGAATAACATATTATGAATGTCGGTTGCATACCACCAATTTGGGTTTGAAGTTTTGCAACCAGTGGTTGCAAATTAGATTTTTACTCATTTCTATCTTTTATCTCAATAGTATATTCAAGTAACCCATATGTCAATCTGTCTCTCCTAGCAATCTTATTCTAGCTACTTTATGTAACGCAATATGATATAATAAGTGTATCCATACAGAAAGGACTGATCTTATGTTATCCCACCTAAGACTAGACAAGGATAAGGATTCGCCTTTGTATATCCAGCTATATGAAAGTATCAGAGATGCAATTGAAGAGGAAACCCTTGAATCAGAGAAACTTCCCTCCATCAGAGCTCTTGCCAAGCAATTGGGCGTCAATAATGTTACCGTTGTCAATGCCTATAAGCAGCTTGAGCAGGATAACTACGTTTATACCGTCAAAGGCAGTGGAACATTTATCAAGCAGCCCTCCTTCAGCCAGGAAAACAGCCTTGTTGAGGAGGGTGACATGGAGCTTATGCTTTCAGGAATTTTCCCACTTCTGAAGAACAGCATAGATTTTGCAAGCGTTTCTCCAACTCCTGAGCTATTTCCAATTGAGGAATTTAAGAAATCCCTGGTGGAGGTACTGGACAGGGATGGGGGGCAGGCTTTTTTATACCCTGAAATTACAGGCTTTGGACCCCTACGAGAATCCATTTCACAGTTTCTGTTGGAGCATTACTCAATTGCTGCCACCAAGGACCAGATTCTGATCACATCAGGTGGACAACAGGGGCTTGATATAATATCAAAGACACTTATTCAGCAGGGGGATGTCATTCTTGTTGAGAACCCCACATACCCTGGTGCATTTGCAGCATTTCAGTCAAGGGGTGCCAGAATCCTTGGCATACCAATGGATGATGAGGGAATCGATCTGGTTGAGCTTAAAGCCTATGTAAAACGGTACAGACCCAAGTTTATCTACCTCATGCCCAATTACCATAGTCCAACGACCATATGCTACAGCGAGTCCAGAAAAAAAGAGGTTCTCAGACTTGCCAGGGAATATGGCTTCTATATCATCGAGGATGACTTCCTCACAGACCTTGGCTTTTCAGATGAAAAGAAGCTGCCCTTAAAAACCCTGGACCGATTTGACCAGGTCATATTCATAAAGAGCTTTTCCAAGATATTTATGCCTGGTGTGAGAATTGGCTTTATGACTCTTCCAAAGGCATTGATGAGGGACATAATTAAGGCAAAGCATACGACTGACATTTCCTCTTCAGGATACCTGCAAAGGGCCTTCGACCTCTATCTGAGGAAGGGCTTTTGGAGAGATCACATAAACAAGATTACATCCTTCTACAGGGGAAGATATCGACTGATGATAGCTGGATTGGAGAATCTGAAGCCCTTGGGAATCTCATACCTGCAGCCTCATGGAGGCTTGAGCGTATGGGTCTCGCTACCCAGGGGGGTCGATGGGATTAAGCTTTACGAGGAATGTGGAAAAAGAGGATTGGCAATAGTTCCTGGCAAGGTTTTCTTCACAGATGACAAGGATGCAGAGAAATATATAAGACTCAGCTTCAGTGCAGTCAGCGAGGAGGATATCCAAAAGGGATTGGAAATCCTAAAGGATGTCCTATCGCCTTCAATGGATGAACCTTCAGAAAGATATATGCCCTTTCTATAGGAGTAAAGCATACAAGGGTTTCTTTATGCTATTCTTAAGATGCCTATGAACTGTAGCTTCACACTAAAAACAACCCTCATATGAGGGTTGGTACTGTACATTTTTTAATCCAAAAACCTTTCAATTGCCCTGTTGAATTCAACGGGGTTTTCTATTGGGGCCAGATGTCCTCCCCTGATGGTGATGTGCCTTCCCTTCTTAAGGGTTTCACTTAGCTGCTGGCCTGATTCTACACTGTAGAAGGTACTCTCCTCCCCGTTTATCACCAGGCAGGGAACCTCGATGTCCCCTACTGTCTTTCTGAAGTCGGAGCTTATGATGTTTTCCCACACACAAGCCATAATATCAGGATTATTGTCTTGCATGGTCTTAATCAGTATTTCCTGGTTTTCACTATCCATATGGGGAGCCATCCTTTTCATAAAGCCAGTGGCAAATCCCATAAAGTCATTTTTAATCTGGGACAGATCAGCCCTTGCCATTTCAATGGTGTATTCCCCATTGAAAAGACCCTCCTTCCAATCTCCATCGTTTACAACCTTTGGTGAAGTTTCTACAAGAATTAGATCCCTTAGCCTTTCTTGTCCATAAATACTTATGTACTCCATTGCAACGGCTCCACCCATTGACCAACCCAATAGGCTGACCTCCGACAGCTCCAGGTATCCCAGGAGCGCTTCAATATCATTGGCCATGGATTCAAAGCTAATGTTGTCATCTTTGGTAGTGGTCCTCCCATGGCCTCTCAGGTCCATGGTAACAACCATAAATTTCCTCGAGAGTATCTTTTCGGTCAACCTGTAGGCACTGCTGTCAGCTCCAAAACCATGGATACAAACCAGCGGGTGTCCTATACCACTTATTCTATAATAAAGCTTTGTTCCTCCCTTAATATTGAGGTAGCTTCCTTCCATACATATCACCAGCTTTTCCATCAAGATCAGCCTGCAGCTTCCTATCGTCAAATATGTTAAAGTGCAATCTTCTTGAGAGTTCCCTAATTATCCCTATTCCCACTGAAGAGTTTCCATTTTCATCAAGGGCAGGTGAGAATATTCCAATGCCCATTCCATCTGGAAGTATTCCCATTATTCCTCCTCCAACACCTGATTTGGAAGGGATGCCAACCTCAATTGCATACTGTGCGCTATAGTTATACATTCCACAAGTGAAAAGAAGTCCCTTTATGAGCACGGACATATCCTTTCTTGATATTCCGTCGATGGTTATTCCCTCACAACCAGCTGAAATGAATCTTCCGATTTTGGCAAGATCCCTTGTGTCAACCTCAATAGAGCATTGCTTGAAGTATGTATCCAGAACATCCTCCACTTCTCCATCCAATATGCCCTTGCTGCTCATAAGGTAAGCCATTGACCGATTCCTGTTTCCTGTTTTCTTTTCGGACAGATAAACCTCCTCACTGTAACCAATATTTGGATTATTGGCCATCCTTCTCGTGAGCTCCAGTATCTTCTGGAATCTCTCTTCTCCATCTCCCTTGATCATTCCTGTTGTCAGGATGGCACCTGAATTGATCATGGGATTTGCAGGCTTATGAATGTTAGGCAGGTCCAACTTTGTAAATGCATTAAATGGCTCATCCGTACTGTCCAGGCCAACCTTTTCAAATATATGGTCCAGGCCATTATCCATTGCGGCCACCAGAAATGATATAACCTTGGAGATGCTCTGAAGGGTGAACTTTTCATTATAGTCTCCTGCACTGTAAAGTAGGGATCCAGTTCTGCCGGCAACCGTGACTCCTATTTTTCTGTAATCTGCCTTGGCAAGAGCCGGTATATAGCTGGCCACCTTACCTCTTTCCATCAGGTGTCTGTTCCTATCAATTATCTCATTAAGTAGAATTTCCATATTTCCCTCCAGACTTTGCTATTTGTTATGCCAATAAGAGACCATATAGATGGTCTCTTATTATATAATATATCATTATTCAACACTTTGAAACTATAGATTGAATTTCCTTTTGGTTACCCCTGATAAAAGATAGATTGTCATCCAGCTTGCAACATGAGAGGATACACCATTTGGGTCCTGTGGAGGATATATCTCAACATAATCAAATGCCTCTGCCCCAGCCTTTCCACATTCATGCAATGCCATGGCAAGCTCAAAGGTGGTCAATCCGCATGGGTCAGGCGGACCTGCAGGATTGTGGGCAACATCCAGTATATCTGAACATACTGTTACATATATGGCTTCAGTTCCATCACTTGCCAACTCTATGGCCTTCCTTATGGATTCAAATATTCCATTGAGCTTTACCTCCATGCCGGTGATAACATGTGCTTCAAATTTTTTTGCCTCCTTAAGGCCTGAAGGGTTGTTCCTAGGACCTCTAATCCCGAAATGGACCATGTTCTTGGGATTCACGTTCTCGTCCTCATAAAGTCTGTGGAAAGGAGAGCATCTGGCATATTTTTCTTCCCCGTATGAATCCATATTGTCCATATGTGAATCAAAGTGTATCACTCCGATTTTCCCATTGTATTTTTTTGCAAACTCACTTATAAGGGGGTAGGATATTGAATGGTCCCCTCCAAAAACTACAGGGAACTTACCTGCATCCAGAATTTTCTTGTAATCCCTTCTTATACTTTCAAAGGTAAAGTCATAGTCCCCGTTTCTGACGGCTACATCACCAATGTCTCCTCCTGAAAAGTGGTCAAATACATCAATATCAAATTCAGGAAGGTAGCCACCGTATCTTGTTGATGCCTTTCTGACAGTCTTTGTTGCCATTTCTACACTGGTGAATGGTCCATTTGTATTTACACCTTCCCATGGTACTCCCATAAATACAATATCACTTTCTTCAAGATCCTTGTCCGTCCTTATGACAGGAAGTCCAAGAAAGCTTGGAACTCCGCTGAATACCTCAGGTATCTCCCTACCTGGTACATAGCAAATTGGTTTGTTTTTCATTAATACATCCTCCTTAAGTAATCAAACATCTGTAAATGATGATGTCATTAAAAAATTGATTTTATGACATCTATGACGCTTCTACCGCCGATTACCAGGGTAATACCACTGATAACAACTCCCAATGCGTTGGCGAGTTTTGAATTTGAGTATTTACCAAGCACCTTTTTGGATGCAGTGATATATACAAGAAATATTACAATTAATGGCAGGAATATTCCATTTAGAGCCTGGGCCAATATTATTATGGTAAGTGGATTGAAGCCGGTAGCTGAACCGAATATTCCCAGTATCAGTATAGCAACATTGGTATAGAAGAATCTCTTGTCACTCTTGTCCTGCTTCCATCCCAATAGCCCTGCGAGCACATACGAAACACCAAGGGGTGTTATTGTTGCTGAAGAGAAGCCGGCCGCAAAGAGTCCAACGCTCATAAAAATGTTAGCGTATCTTCCCAATGTAGGCTCCAGCTGAAGGGCCATATCTGCAGCTGAATTTACTGTCATGCCTCTCATTACAGTGGCTGCAGTGATTAGGACAGCACTTGTAATTATTCCACCGATTATTATGGACACTGTTGTATCCCATTTTGATAGAACAAGATCCTCTGGTTTTCTCCAGTTGTCCCTTGCATTTGCACAATGGATGAAAAGGTTGTAAGGTACTATGGTGGTTCCAATTAGGGCAACAACATTCATCAGAGCCCCCTCTGGGACGGTGGGAACCAATCCCATGGCCATTTCGCCCAGGTCAGGCTTCACAACCACCATGGTTATTACAAAAACTGTTACCATTGTGAGTACAAGTACCCCCAGTATCTTTTCAAGCCATTTTACAGTTCCAACATTCAGAAGAATCAGGATTATTACACCTATTGCAGGAGCTATGTAGTTTGTTGGTATTCCTGTAAGGTTCGAAATTCCAAGGGATGTTCCAATTAGGTCTCCTGACATATAGGCAATTCCGCCTAGGGTTATTGCTCCTCCAACCAAAAATATTGACAGGTTCTTCAAAAATTTGTTATGTTCAAATATATCCACTATGTGCTCCGCCAAACCCTTCTGGCTAATTATTCCAAGTCTTGCTGACATCTCCTGGAGGATAATGGTGGCAATCACTGAAAATACAACTGCCCACAATACACTGAATCCGAATGTGGCGCCTGTCCTTGTTGCTGTTGTTACGGTTCCTGGACCAAGGAATGATCCAACAATTATGATTCCAGGGCCCATTGCCTTGATCTTATCCTTGAGAGTATACTTCTTTGGTACGGCTGTAAGTGTCTTGTTCATAGCATTTCTCCTTTATATTTTATTTGATCAAAATGAAAACTGAAGACCTAAGCCAAGCCTTCCACAGCACTTGTATCTGATATCTTAGATGTTAAGCTTTCATTTCAATTCCACCACTTCCTGACTCCATCTAACTGGTAATTGGAGGTATAGACTACTCTAGCTGATCTCTATGAATCAGTATCTTTCCATTTGGCCACCTTCGTTTTTCAGCCAGTTTATTATGGATTGATTGCTCGTAACAACTGGCATATCCAATATCTGCTCCAGGTTCTCCCGAATCTCTGTTGCTCTAAGATTTGTGCATGATACAAGCACCGTTCCTTCTACAGAGCCTATGTAGGAAGCATTATGCTTTACGAAGTCAATTATCTCAGTTGGCTGGATCCTTGCAATTTCAATGTCGTTTCGCAGACCCATCCCACAGCTGTAGTCTACAGTAAATCCAAACTCCTTCAGGACCTCCATCATAAACCCGTTAACTTCATCATCATAGGGAGTGACCAAAGATATGTTTCTGTTCCCAATTATTTTCAACTGATCAAGCACAGCCCCTAGTGCACTCTTTGCAATACACCCGAGTTTTTCAGATATCATTTCTTCCAGTCGACCCACTCCATCTCTTCCATAAACCGCAGAGGCTGATGTGCACCCAAAGACTGCAAAATCAAAGTCTGTGATCCCTTCCAGATAATCTAGAGCGGCTGGCAGGTCTACACTCACCATCTTTTTTTCAGCTTCCAAACCTACCTCCCCCAGGGGTATCCTTTGGGTATGCAATACATAATTTTGGGGTAACTCCCTTTTAAGATCAGTTTCCAAGGTGATGTCTGTGTGTGGTATCAGAAGTGCAACTCTTGTTGGATTCATAAACAACTCCTTTCACTTGACATTTTGTTAATAAAACGATATTATCGTTAGGTAAACTACATAATCGTATTATGTATAAATAATATATAATTCGGTTTAGTTTGTCAATGGAATAAAGTATAATATTTTTATAATCTGAAATTTTATTAAAGGTGGGACAAAATGAAAGGTAAATTAAGACTTATTCAATCTGTTCAGAGGGCTTTGGACATAATAGGCTGCTTTGATGAATCAAATATCAATTTATCCATAAATCAGATCAGCCATCAGCTTTCTCTTCATGTAAATACTACCAGGGGGATTGTAAACACTCTAGTTTATAATGGCTATCTTATCCACAACCCAGATGATGGAACCTATTCACTAGGATATGTATTCATCCCAAAGGCTGAGCTTGCCAGCAGCAACTCAGTGGAAAGAATTAGGAGTATTGCAAGGCCCTATCTAAGAAACATAGCCAACAAGCACCAAGTCTCCTCTAGACTTCAACTGGTATCAAACTACAATGTGTTTACCGTGGAGACATTTAATCCTGAAAGTTCAAGATATGTACTTCTGACAAAGATGAATACACCCTTTCCATTGAACGCCACCTCTTCAGGTAAGCTTTTCCTAAGCTACCAGGACAAGGATTTCAAGGATAATTACTTTGAGAATTACAAGGTGGAAAAATACACAAGAAAAACCATAGTTGACAAGCAAGCCTTGAAGGAAGAGATGCAAAAAATATCAAGTCTTGGCTATTCTATTGAGGACGAGGAAATAAGCATTGGCATGAGCAGTATAGCGGTACCATTGCTTACAAATCACTCAAGGATCATTGGTACTCTTAGTATAGTTGCTTCCAAGTCATTTCTGGATGATATTAAGGAAAGTGTATTGTCTGATCTTTTTAAGGCAGCTGATGAAATTATCAAGGAGTGGGTATCACAGACAGGAACTCAGTAATCTAGTTATCGTAGCCCCCAATATAATAATCCCCTGAAAATAACAATGTATATTCAGGGGATTATCTATTTGTCCTCCATATGGATATGTTTAAGCATTTTAAGGAACATCTTGTCTCTTCTCTTGATGGCTTCCTCATCCCTACCGTCTGAGTAGTCGTAGAAGCCCTCCTTTGATTTAACTCCATGTTTTCCCGATTCCATCAACTCCTGGAGCTTTTCTGTTGGTTCTTTTCCATCACTGAGTGATTTGAAGAGATATGACGAGATATAATAGAAAGTGTCCAAGCCTCCCATATCAGATGTTTCCAAGGGACCCATAATTGGGTATCTGAAGCCTGGACCATACTTCATTGCATTATCAATATCCTCTGGGGTTCCCACACCCTCCTGTAGAATATGAAGTGCTTCTCTGAATGCAGCAAACTGGATTCTGTTTCCAATGAATCCAGGGACGTCCTTTTGAACCACAACAGGCTTCTTCCCAATATCCTCCATTAGTGATCTTAAAACTGTCACTGTGCTTTCTGAAGTTGAATCCCCTTTTATCAGCTCTACCAATGGAACAATATGGGGAGGATTCCAGAAATGCATGCCAATGAATCTGCTCTTGTCCCTGACTTTCTCAGAGATGCCATCAATGCTCAATCCCGAAGTATTAGTGGCAAGGTATGCATCTGGCTTGACGATTTCCTCAACCTCTTTCCAGAAATCCTGCTTTATGTCCATCTTTTCAACTATTGCTTCTATTATAAGATCACAGTCCTGAAAAGCTGACTTATCAAGTGTATACTGGATATTGTCCATGACTATTTCTTCCTCTTCCTTTGTCATCAACCCCTCGTTAAGAAGGGTCTGATTGAAAATATCCACAAGCCTTCTTGAATCCTCCAACAAGCTGATGCTCAAGTCAGTTACCTGAACCTCAAAGCCCTTTCTAGCAAATATCAGCGCTATTCCCGATCCCATCGTGCCAGCTCCAGCAATTCCTATTCTATTGATATTCTCAAATTTCATATAATTCCTCCAAACAAAAGGCACCAACCAGACCCACCTGGCGGTGCCCACTTATTAATTCCAGGCTATACCTGCATTTCTTTCAAATCATCTGCAATAATCAGTTTTGCCTCAGTCGCTTCCTGAACCTGCTCTACTGTATACTCTGGATTGATTTCCTTTAGGACTATTCCCTCTTTTGTTACTTCCATTAATCCCATTTCTGTTACTATATAGTCTACCTGCCCAGCTGCTGTCAGCGGAAGAGTGCATTCCTTAAGGATCTTCTTTGATCCCTTGGCAGTGTGCTCCATTGCAATAGTAACCTTCTTGGCCCCTGTTACAAGGTCCATGGCTCCACCCATTCCAGGAACCATTTTCCCTGGAATCATCCAGTTTGCAAGATTACCCTTCTCATCAACCTGAAGAGCACCAAGTACCGTCATGTCAACATGTCCACCCCTAATGATCCCAAATGAGGTTGAAGAGTCAAAGAAAACTCCACCAGGAAGAATTGTTACACATTGTCCTCCAGCATTTGTAATCCTAAAGTCCTCCTGGCCTTCCTGAGGAACTGGACCAAGTCCTATGAATCCATTCTCTGACTGTAGGAAGATGTTTGCTCCCTCTGGAAGATAGTTGGAGACCTTTGTTGGAAGTCCAATTCCAAGATTTACAACATCTCCATCGTTTAGCATTTTCGCAACTCTTTTTGCTATAAAATTCTTCATTTCATTTCTATCCATTATTTTGCACCTCCGTTGACTAGGTGTGTGACAAATATACCTGGAGTTACTACCTGGTTTGGATCCAGTTCTCCAACTTCAACAATTTCCTCAACCTCTGCTATTACAACATCTGCTGCAGTAGCCATAAGCTGATTAAAGTTTCTGGTAGCTCCAAAGTATTCGATGTTTCCAAATTTGTCAGCTGTCTGTCCTGCTATTAGCGCAACATCAGCTTTTAAAGGAAGTTCTAGAAGGTATTCCACTCCCTCTATTTCAATCTTCTGTTTTCCTTCTTCAACTACAGTTCCTACTCCAGTTGGAGTCAAGAATCCACCTAGGCCTGATCCACCTGCTCTTACCTGCTCGGCAAGTGTTCCCTGTGGTACAAGTACAACCTCCATCTCACCTTCATTCATCTGTCTTCCCGTCTCAGGGTTTGTTCCTACATGAGATGCAATCAACTTCTTGATCTGCTTGTTTACAATTAGCTTGCCTACCCCATAGTCAGGGAAGGATGAGTCATTGCATATTAATGTCAGGTCCTTTGTTCCCTTTTCTACCAACTTGTTCACCAATCTGTGGGGATTTCCACACCCAAGGAACCCCCCTACCATTATGGTCATGCCATCCTGAATTTTATCTATTGCCTCGTCTATTGCAATTATCTTATTCATATGGATACCTGCCTTTCATTATGATTTATTATCGCTTAACCACCATAGAAATACCTTGTCCACCACCTATGCAAAGAGTAGCCAATCCAAGCTTATTGTCCCTTTTCTCCATTTCATGAAGGAGGGTTACAAGTATTCTTGCACCACTTGCTCCGATAGGGTGTCCAATTGCAATAGCTCCGCCGTTTACATTAACCTTATCCATATCAAAGTTAAGTTCCTTGGCAACGGAAAGTGCTTGTGCAGCAAATGCTTCATTGGCCTCAATAAGTTCCATATCCTCTATCTTTAGCCCAGCCTTATCCAAGGCATTCTTGCTTGCAGGTATTGGTCCTGTTCCCATAATTGCCGGGTCAACTCCTCCCGATGCATAGCTCACAATTTCAGCCATGATCTCAAGGCCCAGCTCTTTTGCCTTTTCCTCACTCATCACCACAAATGCTGCGGCTCCATCATTAATACCTGATGCATTACCAGCTGTAACTGAGCCATCTTTTTTGAATGCTGGTCTTAACTTTGCAAGAGTTTCCATTGTTGTACCAAATTTTGGATACTCATCTGCATCCACAACAACTGGATCACCTTTACGCTGAGGAATTTCAACAGGAACAATCTCTTCCTTGAATCTACCTTCCTTAATTGCCTTTTCTGCTCTTCTTTGAGAATTGTATGCCAGTTTATCCTGCTCTTCCCTTGTAAGGCCATACTTCTCTACAATATTCTCCGCTGTGATTCCCATATGATAATTGTTGAATATATCTGTAAGTCCATCTGCAACCATGTAGTCGATTACTTGTCCATTACCCATTCTCTGTCCCCATCTGTTATTAGGCAGAAGGTATGGAGCCATGCTCATGTTTTCTGTTCCACCAACAACCAATACTTCTGCATCTCCAGCCTTGATAGCCTGAGCTGCCAATGCAACTGTCTTTAGTCCTGAACCACAAACCTTGTTAACTGTATATGCAGTTACATATTCCGGTATTCCAGCACCGATTGCAACCTGTCTTGCTACATTCTGTCCCTGACCTGCCTGCAGTACGTTTCCAAAGATTACCTCATCGATCATTTCAGGATTTACTCCCGCTCTTTCCATTGCAGCCTTAACCGCAATCCTGCCAAGTTCAACAGCACTTGTGTTCTTGAATACTCCTCCGTAGCTACCTACAGGTGTTCTTGCAGCACTTACTATTACAGCTTTTTTCATACTAAAACCCTCCTCATTGAAATTCTTAACCTATACAACTTGCAATTACCATGCCAATTTATGCTTGATTTTCTCTGATAAACTAAGAAATTCTCTCAACAAATGATTGAGTTTGTTAAATATTAGTCATTTATGCTCGAATTAAGTTTCCTTATCAAACCATTTACCCATAATATATGCTCTTACACTTATATTGTGTCTGGTTTTCTTTACACTTTTTTCTGTGGTTTGGATGCATTGTCAACCTATCCTTACATATATTTTGGGTAATCACAAATATTGTTCATATATTGTACATTTTATGTGATTGTTATGTTTTTAACTGTTATCAATACCATACTTGTCCATCTTTTCATACAAACTGGTTCTGCTTATTTCCAAAGCTTTTGATGCTTTTGATTTATTACCCTTTGTATGGATCAAAGTTCTAACAATGGCCTCTCTTTCAACTTCATCCAATGTCTCCCTTAGACTTCTATTGAACAGCATGTCCTGATTTCCTGTAATTCTTGGTGGCAAGTGCTTTGGAAGTATTATCCTTTCATCTCCCAGAAAATTTATTGCCCTTTCAAGCACATTCTCAAGCTCCCTGATGTTTCCTGGCCAGCCATAACTTTTTAGGGTTTCAAGGGATTCAGAGGAAATTCCATCAACAAACCTATTCTCCTTAATGCTTATCTTCTCAATAAGATGGTCTGCAAGGATCTGGATGTCATCCTTTCTCTGACTCAATGAAGGTATTCTCAAGCTAACCACATTAAGTCTGTAGTAGAGATCCAACCTGAATGTTCCCTCATCCACCATTCTTTCAAGATCCTTATTTGTTGCGGCTATTACCCTGACATCCACTTTTTCAGAAGTATTTGAACCTATCCTTTCAATCTCCCTCTCCTGTAGGACCCTAAGTAGCTTAACCTGCATATTCATTGGAAGGTCCGCTATCTCATCTAGAAATATTGTTCCTCCGTCCGCAGCCTTGAACTTTCCGATCTTACCACCCTTCTTGGCACCTGTGAAGGCTCCCTCTTCGTAACCAAAAAATTCTGACTCAATAAGCTCGTAAGGTATGGCTCCACAGTTCACCTTTATAAAGGGAGCATCCATTCTTTTACTGTTGTTGTGTATGGCGTGAGCAAACAGCTCCTTACCGGTTCCTGATTCTCCCAGTATCAAAACATTTGAATTTGTAGATGCTATGTTCTTTGTAAGCTCCTTGATCCTCTTTATTTCTATGTTCTCACCTATTATACTATCCAATGCGTATTCTGCCTTGTTGACTTTCTTGAACTCGTCTCTGTATAGATTTAGTTCCTTTTCTATATTATTTATCTTCATGTATAGATTATTCAGTTCATCAACATCTCTAAAAAGAATCTTTCCAATAGCCCCTACCACTTTTCCCTTTGCATATACAGGGATTCTGGTGGCAATTATCTTCCTGCCCTTCACAATCTGAATTTGGGCTATTTCTGACTTCCCGGTCTTTAATACAACATCAAGCCTTGTGTTTTCTACAACATCTACAACATTAAGTCCTATCAGATCCTCTTTTTTTCTGTTGAGGAATTCTGCATAGCTTTCACTTATCATCTCTATGATGCCATCGCTATTGACATATATGAAGGATTCATTTGATGAATCCAATACGGTTCTTAACAGGGACGATGCCTGAACCTCATAATCAAAGGCCTTCAACTCCTCCTTGTGCTTGCTTAATGGATTGAATTCAACGAATATACCTTTAAACCCCTCTACCTCAAACAATCCTGTATATAGAAGGAGCTCCTTTCCCTTGTATTTCATAAGGTTCCTGACAGCCTCTCCCCCTCTTATGTGCTCCTGGATCCGGATCTCTGCAAGTATCTCTGTGATTATCTCCTCAGCATCCTTTTCGGTTTGAGTTTCCAAAAGCTCCCTTCCCTTGCTGTTTATTAGGAAAAGATTATAGTCCTCATCCAGTATGATGAATCCTGAATCGTAAATGTTTATTATGTCCTTCACTGAAATATTGTTTACTGGCACTTTGCACCTCACAAACTCTTATTTGTTTTCATTATATCATTAGTGTCAATTTTTTGAACACAAAAAAATTAGTGTAAACACTCAACACCAACAAATACGGTGTCTTGCATTTACACTTTTATTGTACAAAAAAAGACCCAGTTGAATAATCAACAGAGCCTTTGCTAAGTATATAGACTGGCAACTTCCTACTCTCCCAGATCGTTTCCAACCAAGTACCATCGGCGTTAAGAGGCTTAACTTCTGTGTTCGGTATGGGTACAGGTGTCTCCCTCTTGCTATCGTCACCAGACGAAAACTACAAACTTCACTTCCATCAATAAAC